>CAVEOW010000001.1:0-27577 GCA_963617295.1 bacterium
GCATACAGCTAAAGCACACGTTTGCAGTATTCTTCAAAAACTTTGCGTTGATGACCGAGTGCAGGCTGCAGTAAAAGCAATTCAAGAAAAAATTATATAATAAGTAAAAAGATTTATACATTTTGTATAAATCTTTTTATTTTTTGCTTTACAAAAAAATATTTTTTTATTAATATAATATTACGCAACGGAGGAGTGCCGGAGCGGTTGATCGGAGCGGTCTTGAAAACCGTCGTACGTGCGAGCGTACCGTGGGTTCGAATCCCACCTCCTCCTAATAAAAACGGGCTAGCATTTGTTAGACCCGTTTTTATTTTGCAATAGTATAACTAGACATGTAATTTAATGAGTAGTTTGGTTTGCACGGGAAGTGTGGTATTTTTGTGAAATGAGGCTACACAAGGGCGTTTTCACGGTCGGAAAAACCATACCATTCGTTACACAAAGTACTCCAAAAGTCCCATTTTGTACTCACTAACGGAAATGTTCTCATGGGGTTTTAAAGAGAGATATAGCCTGTGTTTTAGCGTTTATTTATCTTTGCACGGATAAAATGATTATTTCCGAAATGAGACATTTGAAATTTGAGTCCGAAAGAGTTCCGAAAAATTAGGAAAAAATTTTTTTCAAAATTCCTGTGGCTTGGATTTTTTAATTGATTCAGAAAAGACGCAAAGGCTGGAATTAATATTCTATAAATTTTTATTTAAAATTTATTTTAAGTTATTTTGCGCATAGATTTTAAAATTATACAACATGTAAAAAGTGGTTTTATTTTTTCTTAGAAGTTGTTATTCTTATTTCAAAAGGAGAAATATAATGAGTTGGATATATTTAATACTTGCAATTATTTTTGAAACAATTGGAACAACTGGATTAAAACTATCAAACGGTTTCTCAGTTTTATTGCCATCTGTGGGAACTGTTGTTTCTTATATTCTTTGTTTTTTATTTCTTTCCTATGCTTTAAAAACAATAGATATGAGCGTGTGTTATGCAATTTGGGGTTCATTAGGAATCTTATTAATTAGTATAATTGGAATGGTATTTTTACACGAGTCTATAAGTTTTATAAAAATAGCATCTATTTTATTAATTATTCTTGGGACGATTGGTTTAAGACTTGCTAATTGACAATTGATTCGGAAACGACACAAAGGTCGGAATCGATGTTCCAATTTTTCTGATTCAGAGGTAATGTGTCAGTACCATGGCGGATTTTGACAAGGCTGAGCATAGCGAATGCCGTCCCTGTGAAAAATCTGTCGGAATGGAGTTTTTACGAAAGGAAAAACGTAATGGAGTGCAAAGATTTAGAACCGTCAATAATCCAAGACGAAAAACTTAGAGAGGGTAATCCAAAATCAACATCACTTGTACCACTCAATTATCAACCGACAACATTTGTATCAGAGAGTGCAAGATTAACTTCCCTTGCAAGATTAGATATTGTAAAAGCACTTTTAAATTATCGCAAGAGATTTACAACTAAAAAAGAAGCCGATTCAATGTTTTTGGATTTGTACAATTCTGGAATGTACTTACCTAAAGTTTTTAAATTTATCGGAACAATATCAATCGGCACACTTCACCGTTGGGTTAAAAGTTATGAAAGATATGAAAACGCAGAGTGCCTTATTCCACAGTATAAATTTAATAAACAGGGTGAATACAACACAATTCTAACTGATGAAATGAAACACGTTTTACTTCGTTTTTTACTTCATCAAAATAAATTTAACTATGGAAAAGCAATTAAACTAGCAAAAGAAATATTGAGAAAACAAGGATACGAAAATCTACCTTGTGATTTAACATTCAAAAGATATGCTGAAAACTTCAGAAAAAATAATTATGCTGAGTGGGTTTTAAAAAGAGAGGGTATGAAAGCATATCACGATAAAATTGAACCATATATTGAAAGAGATATTTCAAAAATTGAAGTGGGAGATATAATCATTGCTGATGGACACGTTTTAAATTTCCAAGTTATCAATCCATTTACAGGTAAGCCAACGAGAGCAACTCTCGTTGGCTTTTTAGATTGGAAATCAACAGCACTTGTTGGTTATGAAATTATGATGACCGAAAATACTCAATGTATTGCATCAGCACTTCGTAACTCAATCCTTAATCTCGGAGTAATACCTAAAGTAGTTTATCAAGATAATGGTAGAGCTTTTAAGAGTAAATTCTTCCAAGGTTGTGACTTTGACGAAGATGGATTTAATGGGGTTTATGCAAATTTAAATATACATTCAGTTTTTGCTAAACCATATAATGCCAGAGCAAAAGTAATTGAAAGATTTTTTAAAGAGTTCCAAGAAGAATTTGAAAAAATGATGCCAAGTTATATTGGAACAAGTATTGAAGATAAACCAGCTTGGATGAAACGTGGTGAAAAATTACATTTAAAATTACACGAAAATGAAACTAATAATCACATACCAACAGTACAAGAATTGAGATTTTAAGGGATATTCAAGATAACACAGGCACACCAATAGTTTTGGTTGGAATGGGATTTGTTGATAAGAAAATATCTAGATTTAAACATTTTGAAGATAGAATTTACAAGAAAGTTAAATTTGAACATTTTGATGAAAATGATATCAAAGAAATTCTTGAATCAATGACGGAGCTTAATTTTACGGATGATGCCATAACTTATCTAGCAACTCGAACAAATCAGTTTAGACAACTAGTAAAACTAGTCAATAAAATCGAAAAGGTTGGTATTGGTGCGACGGTATTATTTGGGATGATTACGCAATTGATTTAATCCAAAACCATAAATGGAGCGTATCTTGTTCTTATGATGTAACTATGGCAAACGATGAGGGCGGCAGCGAAAACAACATAAAATACGATATAGAAATATTGGACGGGGTATTTAAACATCTCGCAATTGTAGATAAGCCACGATATGAAAAGGCAAATATTATTTTTAACAGTAAAACGGTTGTTGTGAATGATGCCGATTTTGAAAGTAAACACCCAAGAGATGAGCAGGGTAGATTTACTAACATCCCGACAGACAATTACGGTTATTCAATAAAATTAATAAAATCTCAAAGAGAAAGTATAAATATGGGAAAGGCAATGTCTCAAGGTTTTTATCCCGAAGAACAAGTTAGAATTACCTTGCCCGGAAATACAAAAAAAGGTAAAGATTTACAACGTTTATTTGATGAAAATAAAAAATATAAAACTAATTACAGAATAAAATTTGCTTATAAAGACAATGAGTACAACCAATGGGTATGGGATGACGAAGCAGGCGATTTTATACCGAGTGCAAAGCCTATGTATTTCGATACGGAAGAACAAGCAAATGAATGGATAAAATCACAAGGTGATAATATTGTAAATCCAAAAACAAAACTTGTAGAAGAATGGCATCATATTTCAGGAGGGGGAAAAAATAAACTTATTGATATTAACGACCTGGTAAAATTAGGGTTTAAAGTTGATACTTCAACCGCTAATAAAGAATTTAAATTAAAAATAGTAAATAGTAATCCCATTTCATTTGAACAAGAATTTTTAAAAACCTTTTGTGAAGCGTTGACGGAGGTACTCGAAGAACAACGCTTGGGGGAGTAAATAACTCTTGCATAGATGCAACAGACCACTTCATTAGTCAATCCTTTTATATTATACCTAATTTAATCAAAAATTAAATATAATATTAAACAACTTTAAAAATAATAATTTAGAGCTATAATTCACAATGCAATAAATAAAGGAAACATAAAATGGATGAACTAAAAGAAAACTTAAAAACTTTACTTAGAAAAGCAATAAACAACGAAAAAGGCGACGACGAAAAAGGCGAGTGGATAACCATAAAAGGCACGCACGTTTTTATTCCCGAAGGTAAAACCGCTGAAGATGTCATAAAAGAAAAAGGGTGGAAAGAAAAAGGGAAGTCAAACGAATTTAATCCCTCAGAAGGAAAGAAAGGTTATTCATTATCAAAAGAATATAAAAACCACGTTCAATTTGAAGGTGACAAAGAGTCGGGCGGATATCCGAGAAAAATACACAAAGATTTAGAATCAGCAAAGAAATTTTATGAATATAAAAAAGAAGGACAAGAAGGGGCGGAGAAACAAAACCTAAAAGAAAAAGGGAAACGAGGAGTTCCTGTTCGTGATTACCCTGTAATTGTTAGGAATCCACTTGGTGACGGCTTTGTTGTTGCAACTCATGGATTAGCTCAAAAACACGATTTAATTGAAGTTTATCCTGTAAATAGAGAAGATAACGTTAAAAACGGACTTTCAGAAATAATTAAAACCTGTAAACCGAATGCTCATGATTTAAAGATACTTAAAGGATTAGAAAATATTTTAAGCAGTAAATAACTTCATTCTTCTATACTTTACTGATAACCCTTTCTTTATATGCCTTGTTAGTTATGCGAGGCGTATTTTTTTAGAAATTTAATTTTACAAAATAATAGTAAGCAAAAAGGAGTAAAATATGGCATTACTTGATGACATTAAAGACCTCATTTTCAAAGTTGAAAATGAAAAATCCGAGGACAACAAAGATAAGGAAAAGGAGAAAGTCGATAACGAAAAAGTTGACAAACGCAAACTTATTGACGAAGTCGGCGGCATTTTAAAAGGAAAAGTTGATGATGAAATTATACGTACAGTAATCGGTAAACTTGAAAAATTATCTTATGACGAGTCCGAAGATAGCAAAGTTGACAACAAAAAAGTTGACAACGAAGATGAGGACAAAGACAAACAAGAAACAAAAGATTTAAAAAAAGATGTCAAAGAAGACGTTGAAAACAAATGCAAAAATTCTCTTGATAATTCAATTAATAATTCAAAAGGAGAAGATTTTTACGGCAAATTGATGAAAATTTATAATTCTTCGGTGGCTGTAAAAGAAGCTGACTCCGAATATATTTCAAGAGTTGACAGAGAAAAAGCAGCAGAAGATTACTTTAAAAGATCATAGAGGAGATTATAAAAATGGTACAACTTAATCAATTCGCACCGAATGAGCCTGTTGACGGGTTATATGTGTATCAAGCCAATTTGCCGCAATTACATAACCCGATTATATCAAACAATCAAACTACGGCTCTCACTTATGGTGCTGTTATCACACTGGACTCTGCGGTAACAAATGCAGACGCACCTGTAATTAAACAAGCAGCCGTTACGGATGATGTATTCGGTATTATTGCATTCACCCCTGTTAAAGCCCAATTTGCAGCAGGTGAAAGAGTCGCTATTGCAAGAGTCAATGACATTATCTGGAAGAAAAAAGCTACCGGAGCTATCACAATGGGTGCTGCATTATACTTTAATGCCAATAACGAAGTTACTGCAACCGCAACCGCAGGTAATACAATAATCGGTAAGGCTATTACATCAGCCGCAGCAAACGACAAGTTTGTACAAGTTGAGTTAAGCTTTGTAAAAACAGAAACTAATTAGGGGGGATAAAAATGACAAAAGAAATAGGAATTCTTTCAAAAGAAGAGTATAAAAATCAATTCCGTATAAATAACGCTGTCGCTTTTGCAAGCCCTGCTAATTACGGATTAGAAAAAACTTTAACAACTCTTACTCAAATTGTAGCAGGTGTTCAAAGACAAAAATTCTACACGGTTGACGGTGCATTAACCGACTATGTACCTATGGAATTAGGAACAGGAGCTTACGGGCAAGGTTTATTTCAATATACCGTAGCACAAGTCGGAGACCAATTTGAAACAGGTATTGTTCAACCCGGAAACGGTATCAACAAAGATGCAAACGTTGATATCGTAATAGACGGTATAACAATTAAAAATAATTTCTGGAGAATGAAATATCAAGCTACAAAAGAGCTTGTTGAAATGGCTAGAGCAAATGCCGTTAACTTCTCTTATATCGAAGAGCAAGAAACGGCAAGACTTAAAACCTATCAATTAGGTATTCAAAAAATAACATTCTTAGGAACTAACGACGGCTTGAATTACGGCTTGTTGAATAACCCTGATGTAACGGTAAATACATCTTTGTTACCTGCAAACTTAGGGACAATGACCACTGAACAATTATTCAACTTTGCAACAACCGCAGCTTCTACTTTTTGGGCAAATTCAAACAGTACGGTATTCCCGAATACACTGTTAATTCCTACTCAACAATTAGGCGGTATTGCTGTTCCTATCAGCCAAACTTATCCGGTAGGAGAAACAAAACGAGAACTTATAGAAAGAGCATTTAAAGCAGCAGGAGCACCGCAAGACTTTAAAGTTCTTCATACTGCTTATAACAATAATGCAGGTACAGGCGGTACACAAAGATACGTATTGTATAATAGAGACCCCGAAGTTCTCAAAATGTATTTACCTAAACCTTATACACCTTATCCTTTATTCCCGACAGGTGCATTGGATATGATTTCCGATGCGGAAGCACAATTTACAGGCGTATGGGTAAAACGTCCGAAAGAAGTTCTTTATTTGGATGTAACAACAGGTTAATGATAAAGGGGGATAATTTCCCCCCTCTATTTTAAAGAAAAAGAAAAGAGGAAAAATGCTGGTTAAAAATAACGCAAAAAGACCGATACAACATACTTTTTATAACAACAAACAAGGCTTACAGGTAGTTGAAATTGCAGGCGGCGAAATAAAAGAGATTGCAGATGATGTAGCGAAATTATGGCTTAAACATGGTTTAGTAACCGAATATATCGAACCGAAAAAAGCAAAAGAAGAAAAGGAAGAACTCCTTGAAAAAATTGCAAAATTAGAAGCTGAAAATGCAGAACTGAAAAAAGCAAAAGAAGAAACAAAAACATCTAAAAAAGGTAAATAATGACTTGTATTAATCCTACAGTAGAAGGCTTCAAAGCTCAATTTCCCGCACTCCCATATCTCCCCGAATACATATCGGGACAAGCCTATTTTAAAGGCGATATCGTTTATGTATATCCTAACTTTTACCAATCACTAACGGATGAAAATTTAACGAATGTAACCGATACACAAAATTGGAAATTATATAATGATTCTGTCAACAATTATGTTACGGATGAACTTATATCAGAGGCTATCGGGGAAGCATCCATAAATTTTAACTCAGATTTGTTTCCTGATAGCAACATGGCAAACAGAGTTTTTTATTATTTGGCGGGACATTATTTGGTTGTTGATATTAATAATTCTGTTACTCCGTTTAATATGGGATTTATGGGTTTTACCCAAAGTAAAAGTGTCGGGTCCGTGTCCGAAAGTTACGGAGTGCCGCAATGGATGTTAAACAATCCTATTCTGTCAGGGTACGCTCAAACGGGCTTTGGACGTAAATATTTAAGTCTTATTATGCCTTATTTGGTAGGAAACATTATTTATACCCAAGGGAGAGTTTATTTTGGCTAAATACGGGAAAAAAGTTAATAAATTCGGAAGAATAAACAAAGTTAGAGTTAATTTGGGCGGACTTGATGAACTGCTCGATAGCCTTAATAAAAAATATTCCGTAAAAGTTGGGATAATAGGTGAACACGCAACACAAAAGCACCCCGACAGCGATTTAACAAACGCTGAACTCGGGGCAGTACATGAATTTGGTGCAACTATTAACGCTACAGAAAAAATGCGTGGGTTCTTTTGGCATAAATGGGGTATCCATAAAAGCAATAATCCCGTTGTAATTCCCACAAGGTCATTTTTGAGAATGCCACTGCTTACTGCCGAGGGCAGAAAAGCAATAATTAAGAAAGTTATTGAGGCAAGTAAAGGAGATGAAGCATTAGCAGAATTTCTGACCACTAAAAACAAAAAAGTATTCAATGAAAATGATGCAGCCGATAACTATCTGAGAGAAAAAATAAAAGGATATATAAACAAAGACTTTTTAGGAATGCTGGCTGAGCAAATAGGCATTGCTGCAGTTTCAAGAGTACAAGAAGCCTTTGAAACAAGCGGTTTTGGTAAATGGGCTCCGATAACTGATTTTACTAAAAATAACAGAACAGGTGATGCAAATAACCCCCCGTTACAAGATACAGGTGATATGTTAGAGGGGATACATTCTGAGGTTGTAAAACATTAATGTCATTAAATTTTAGCAGAAACAGAAGCATAAGCAGTATGCTTTCTTCGGGCATGCCAAATATGGCTAACACTCTCAACGGGTGGGAAGTTCCGCTCACTCTTATAAAAATTATTCAAGAGGTAGATGAGGGAGATTTTTCTTATAAAGACCAAAAGATTAACTTTATGGGAGTAATCCAGCCGTTCTCTATGCAACAATTAGCACTTCTCCCCGATGGACAGAGAAGCTGGAGCCATTATTGGATACATTGCAAAAGCGGAGCATTAAACCTTAATACTGCGGATAAAATTATTTTTAACAATAAAATGTTTAAAGTAATTGGGAAAAAAGATTATTCACTAAACGGATATGTTGAGTATCACGTTATAACAGATTATACAGATGAATAAACAAGATAAACAAATACTTAACGGACTGAAAAAATTATAAACAGCATAGACGGAAAGTTAAATAAATCTGATATATGTTTGTTAAACGGTATTTATACAATATTAAATACATTCCCGCAACACCTGGGTAGACCCGGACAAGTGGGCGGAAGTTTGCCCAGAAACTTAATTGATTGGAGTAACAAATCTAATTTATTAAAAGATAGTAATGCAGTAAACCAATACATTAAAAACTTACATAAAGCAAATATAGGAAGTTTTAAGACGTTAGACCCTAATTGGGAAATTGATATACAAGTTAATCCAGCAAGTAAAGTTTCTCATATCACTTATGCTAAAGGTTGGCAAAAGATGTCGGATGCTGAAAAGCAGAGGCATAATAAATATGCAAAAGAATTTAAATATTTAATTGAACATGCAAAATATTTATATGCATCTCAAAATAAAACACCAAACAACCCTAAAAAAAAGAATGTTGCTAAATACCATTATTTCGAAGTATTGGTTAAAACAAAAAAGAAAGTCTACAAGATTATACTTGATACTGAGGAATATATAGAAGATATTAAGACAAAACCTCAGAAAGTACATTTATATAACATTCATGAGCAATAAAAAAGATGTTCCACGGTTAAGCACCATTTAAGGGCATTTAAAATATACCATCAAGGGAACATCCTTTAATATCATTATACCCGATTATCAGAATTTTTAAACCCCATTATTAAGCACTATGAATAAAAGTATTGAAAAAATATTAGTAGATATAATAACTCATGAACTCGATTTGCCGCCATTTTACGGTAAAAATGAGCGTGGCGATATAATTCCTTGTGTTGTTATATATTCACAAAATATCAAATTATTTAATACCGATAAAATGCAGATAACGGTAAAGGCTACTAATTTTAAAACATATTCAAATCGCAATGAATATAAAGAAGAAAACGGAATTTTTAAAGAAATACAAGATTTAAACCAATCTTGTATGATACAAATTGATTGTTATTCTCGGAATAATGAGGCTCGAAACAGGCACCCCGAAATAATAATGGCGATGAACTCAGTATATGCACAAGAACAAATGGATTTGTATAATTTCAAACTGGGATTAATCGGCAATACTGTTAATATATCAGGCGTTGACGGCGGAAGTGATATCAACAGATATTCTATTACATATAACGCTATAATTCATCATCATAAAGAGAAAGAAATTACTTACTACGATAAATTTAAAATCCAAACCTATAATGAACAAGGTTTGATTAATGAAATTGACAATTACAATAATATCTAATAAAAAGGAGATTTAAAAATGGTAACAGCGTATTCTTACGAGGTGCCGGTATCCTATACGATTAATGTTACTTTGGCTGCAACTCCTACAGGGATAGCAGAATACAACACTAATAATATAGCGATATTTTCAAACGAACCCGCATCTTTTTCAGAATCATTTAAAGCTTATTTAGGACCAAGCGAAGTTGAAGCGGATTTTGGGACTTCTTCATTGACTTATAAAATGGCTAATGAATTATATAATCCAATCCCAAATTTTGTCAGTGGGGGCGGAAACTTGTATGTATTCCCGTTTAAAGGAACAAATGCAACTGCTGCAACTTTAACAACGGGTAGTATTTCTTCTAACCTTACGTCTTTAAAGGCAGTCAATGACGGAAGTTTAAATATTTCAATAGACGGAACTTCCCACGAACTTTCTGGTATTAATTTTTCTACAATTTCCACCATTACGGACGTTGCAATTATTCTTAATAACCTAAATTTGGACGTCAATATTGAAGCGGTGGATGATACAATATTATTTACTTCTCGTCATCCGGGGTTAACATCCGGGGTACAGATAAGTACAATTTCTGACGAGGGCAGAATTGATTTATCTGCAGCAAATTATTTGAATGTTGCAGCAGGAAGTACAACAAACGGGCAAGATGCAGCCGGAGAAACTTTAGCGGATGCAGTAGAAAAAGCCTTAAAACAGGTTTATTTTGGCGGAGTTCTAACTACACAAACTACCGATTCTGATACAAGAAAAGAAAACGCAACCGCCATACAATCTTTAGATTGCATTTATTACGATAATTTACAATCGTTATCGGATATTTTTAAAGTAGGTAAAAACATTAAGGAAGCAGGTAACAGCAAAACAAGAACACTTGCTTATTCCGTAAGCGAGGAGATAGGGAAAACAGCCGCTGCAGGATATGCATCCATTGCAAAATCTGTTAACTATTCCGGAACAGATACTGCCAATACATTAAATTTAAAAACCATAACAGGTATTACGGGCGATACTAATTTAAACTCTACTTATGTTCTTGGTGCAAGTGCTAACGGAGTAGATATATATGCAATTACAGGCGGGTTATCCGTTATTTATTCTAATGATAATAACGGATATACAGATGACGTTGAAGCTAATTTATGGCATAAAAAAGCAACTGAGGTCGCAGGCTTTAATTATTTAAGACAAACAACAACTAAAATTCCTCAAACGGAGTCGGGTATGGCAGGATTAAAAAATGCCTATGCAGGAGTCTGCGAACAAGGAAGAAGAAACGGGACAATTGCCCCCGGAACTTGGAAAGGCTCTATACCGTTTGGTGATCCTGAAACTTTTAAGCGTAATATCGAAGAAACTGGCTATTACATATATTCATCTCCAGTAGCACTCCAAAACCAAACTGAAAGAGAAGCACGTAAAGCACCTGTTATTCAGATTGCTATAAAGAGATCGGGTGCTTTCCATTTTTCAGAAGTTATCATAAATGTACAGAGATAGGAGGAATAATGGCAACGTATGCATTAACAGGGAATGATACTTTAATTATAAATAACCGTGTGTATAAAGATTTTGCGGACGGCAGCACTATTACAATAGATTTCCCAAATGAAAGAACAGGAAAAACTACAGGCAAAAACGGAAATACAATATTTTCTACAAATAAACAAGGTGAAAATGCAACTGTAGAATTAAGGCTTATTGCTGCAAGCTCTGATGATATTTATACTAACGGACTTTCAGTACAACAAGAAAGAGATTTGCCTACATTTACCCTGCTTACGGGAAGGTTCTCTAAACGGGTAGGGGACGGACAAGGTAACGTTAAATTTGTTAATTATATTCTTGCAGGGGGAGTATTTGACAATAATGTAAACACAAGCGAAAACTTGCAAGGTGAAACAGAGCAGGGAATTGCAAATTACAGATTATTCTTTGCCCAAGCACAAAGGGCAATAGGCTAATTATTTGGAGGTTATATGGAATTTACAACTCAAAACGGAAAAAAAGAGTGCATAATTACAACTGCATCTTTTAAGGATGCAGTTGATTTAAAAAAAGCAACAATGAAATGTTTACTTAATACAAATGTATTGAAAGACATTGATTTAGATAACTTAAAAGGCTCGGACACAACTAAAATATTAGATGTTGTAGGACAGCTCATATTAAATATGGATGTTTCCGAGGACTTTGAGAAAGCAATATTCAAATGCCTTGCAAACTGTACCTATGACGGATTTCATAAAATTACAATGCAACTGTTCGATGACAAACCCGAAATAAGAGAGGATTACTACGAAATTGTTTCTAAGTGTTGCGAGGTTAATCTCCGCCCTTTTTTCAGGAGTCTTGTTTCAGAGTTGAAACAAAGATTCCAAACAATGACAGAAAATGTCCAAGAGTAACGATTACCGCTGATAATGATACATTAATTGTCTGTACTCTTGCTAAAGCAAAATATTATAACGGTAACCCCGATTTGATATGGGACAGCCCCATTGACAGAGTATTAACAATGTATGACTTTGAAATGTTTTCAAATGATTACGAGAGTGTTTATATTGAATTAAATAATAAAATGGAAAAATAAATGGCGAGTTTAGGTGAATTATTTATTGAATTAGGTGTACTCGGAGATGATGAGGGTGCTAAAAAAATGGCGAAATCGATGGATGAAGTTATCAAAAAAGCCACTAAAGCAGCTAAAGAACTCAAAAAACAGGATGACAGCACAAAAGACTTAAATAAATCCAGTAGGGAAATATCTAAAAAAATAGCAGAAACAGTTACTAAAATCGGCGGACTTATTACTGCTGTCAGCGGTGCAGTAATTATCCTAAACAAACTGACAGACGGCTTAGTTAAACAAAATCAATATTGGGTTAATCTTATCAGAAATTCTGATATTGCTCTTAATTCGTTTCAAAAATGGGGACAAGTCGGAGCTGCAATCGACTCTTCTCTCGGAGAACAAGGTGCAGCAGGGGCGATAGATGAGTTAAATAAAAAGTTGTTTGAGATGAAACTAACAGGCAACGGTTACGGCGGTTTTTCACTTGCAGGAATAATGCCTACAAATGCAGAGGACGTGTTAGAACAATTAAGAGAAAGAATAAAAGGTTTAAACAATACGTCCGCAACTTATTTGTTGGAACAAATGGGCATTGACTCAAGAATGTTACCCTTATTAAGGATGACAAGAGAGGAATTCGAAGCCTTAAATAAAGAAATGGAAAAGTACAGGCTTACGCCTGACCAATTACAGACAATACAAGCATTCCATAAACAAATGAGTATTGTAAATGTAAAAATGCAATATTTTAAAGACAGAATTATTTTAAAAATTATGCCGCATTTTCTTCGATTTATGCAAAATGTTGAGTTTATTACCGAGAAATTATTTAACTTTGCTAAATCTGTTAATAAATTGACAGGCGATTTTAAGCCTTTGATATTAATTATCTTAGCATTTGTTGCAAAGATTAAACCTATCGCAAAATTATTAAGCGGTTTAAATGTCGCATTTGGCGGTCTAATTACTAAAATCCCTGTTTTAGGCAGATTATTTGTAGGGTTAGGGGGTATTATCGGCAGGGCATTTTTACCGTTAACGATACTTTACTTTTTAATAGATGATATTAGGGCATTTTTACAAGGCGGCAGAAGCGGTATCGGGTACTTAGTCAGTGCGTTTGAGGCTCTGAAAGATAAAATGCACTTTAAAACTCCCGAATGGATGGAAAACTTAATGTATATCATTAGTAACTTTTCCGATAAAGCCGTCCGTGTGCAACAACTTAAAGGCGAAGATACACCCCCTATTAGAACCCCGGAAATAGATTTATTGTCCTCTATGGGAAATAATCTCGACAGAAATATAATAAATGACAATAAAAACCAATCAAAACAATTTAACCAGTACAATACAATTAATACAAGTCAACCGATATCACAAGCAATAATGAATGAATTACCATTTATGAATGCTTATTTTTCTTCTTAATATTATGAATATTTCAAACATAAAAGACAAAATAAAAAGCAAAAGCAAAACATATTACGGGAGTATTGTAAAGACTGCTCAAGACGATTCTATCAGCAATGAAACAGCATTCTACTTTGATGTAATTACGGAACACTCAATAACTGTTTCAAATAACATTACAGACAATTATCTTGAGAATAACACCGCTATCCATGACGCAATTGCTCATGCCCCGATTACCATAACATTAAACGGTATGGTTTCAGAGTTGGTTTATGTTCCAAGCACAAATAATCCGAAATTTTTAAGCCGTGCCTATGACTTTATTAATAATAAAAACGGACAAGCCCGAGATTATGCCGTTACGAATAAATTAAGCTCAATCGGGCAATTATACCCGCCGGTTGATAATCTTACTCAATTAGCTAAGAATGCCGTTGTATATGTAGAAGATACAATTGACAGATATTACAAAATCTATAAAAATCTGACAAAAAATATTAATGACAGAACAAGGCTTGAAGATGTATTTTCTAAATTAATGGTTTTAAGAGAGGGAAATAAAGAAATGATTGTAACAACCCCCTTTAAAACCTATCAAAACATGTATATCCAGAATATACAATTTACGCAAGGCAATGAAAACCACATCGGAAGTATAAGTTTGACACTCAAGCAATTAAATTTTACCGATATTAAATATACGGAAGCCGATAAAGATGTACTATCTAAATATAATTCTTATGCCCAAGCAGAAACGGAGAATAACGGAAAGGCAGACGGCACAATACCGGATGATAGTGAAATCGGTAAATTGATTTATAAATGGACAGGTAAAGAACCTTACAGGCTGAATAAATGAAACAAATTACAACACTGACAGCAGCACCAAAACAACAACATACTTTAATACTAGAAAGTAACGATTCCGTTGATTTTCACCTTGAATACTGCGGAAGAATGCAAAGTTGGTATTTTAACATAGCTTACAAAGATATTGAACAGAAATGCATTAAAGTTGTATTGACACCAAATGCATTAAGACATTTACGCAAAATTATCCCTTTTGGTATTGCTTTTATTTCAGAGGGAAATGTAGAACCGTTTCGAATTGATGATTTCGCTACAGGGAAAGTACAAATGTATGTATTAAATAACGATGATGTAGTGACGATTGAATCTGAAGTTTATAACTTAGAATGATAAAAAAAGATCCTATATATAAAATTACTGTTTATACACAAGATAAAACAATCACCATAACTTCTCCTATTACTTGTCAAATGCAAATAAGCAGAAGTGTTCATACTACCGCTTGTAATGCAACCGTTCAATTATATAATCTTGCCGCATCGACGAGAGAATATATATTCCAAGATGTTTTTACATTTGATAAAACAAAATGGAAGTATTTACAGGTAGAAGCAGGATACAATGGCTTAATGAGTCAGCTATTTATGGGAAGAATTTTACAGGCATATTCTCATAAACAAGGCGGAGCAACAGATATAATTACGGAAATACAAGCTCAAGCTCTTGATTTATTGGATTGTGATACTTCTCATACTTTTGAAGCAGGTACAGATTATAAAGAAATATATAATACAATAGCAAAAGATTTACCGAATTGCATAATCGGTAATACGGGAGCATTAGAGGGAGCAATAAGATCAGCAACTACATTTGACGGAAATGCCTTTGATGAACTGAATAAATTATCGGGCGGAAATACATTTATTGACAATGGGGTAATTAATACCATTATGAATAATGAATGTATAGACGTGCCTGTTCCCGTAATATCAGACGATGCAGGATTGCTTGAAACTCCGATGAGAAGAGATGCAAGTTTATTTATCAAAAGTATATTTATACCGGAGTTGATAATCGGACAATTATTGGAAATAAAATCGGGATTATTTACTAATTTTAACGGACAATATAAAGTTATGGGTTTTACTCACAGCTGTTTATTTTCTCCTACTCGGGCAGGTAGTAGAATTACAGAAGTAGAATTATGGATCGGGCCATTATTACCGGGGTCGGTTATAACAACAACTGATAATAAGGTTGAAAATAACTTTAATAAAGTAAAAAATGATAAAATTTCACCTGTTGAAACTTCCGTTCCGGGGAACGTCAGGGAACTTTATAAGATAATTAAACAAAATAACGGAATTGTTCCAAATGTAATGATGACCAAAAATATAAATTGGAGAGACCTGTTAGTTAATAATAACAGCCCGTCTGATGTTATGAAAGATTTAACGCTGGAAATAATGGCAAACGTTTATCAAATCGGGGTATATTTCCAATCTGTTTTGGATAAGTACTTTGCAGGTCATACTGTTAAATTTAACTCGGGGTTTAGAACCGTACAAAATAATAAACAATGTAAAGGGGCTGCAAACTCAAAGCATTTAAAGGGGTTAGCAATTGACTTTAATATTAATGGAGTTCCTTTAATTAAACAAGTAAACATTTTTAGGAACGTATGGAATGGTAAAATAATACCATATAATACATTTATACATGTTCAACTCGGGAATAGCCAAGGAAGAACCAACGACAAGTAAACATGAATATTCAAAATAAATTTAATCAATTATCGGGCAAAGCCGATTTAACAACAATTCTTGAAAGTGTTATAAACAAAGTCGGCTTGGAATTAAATTGTATCAGAGTCGGTATAATCCAATCTTTCAATGATAAAGATTTAACAGCTGAAGTATTAATAAGTAATAAAAAAAATCTCGGAATAAATAAAGACGGTACGCAAAAATCACGCAATTATGCACTTATAACCGCTAAGATATGTTACTGCTGCCCATTTATTACATACCCGATACAAAAAGGAGAAGAATGTGTTCTGTTATTTAATGATAGGGAGTTAGAGAGTTGGTTTATATCAGGGGAAGTTTTGCCCGAAGCCTATACAAGAATGCACGATTTTACCGATTGTATTGCAATTGTAGGAATGAGGTCGCTTGCAAAGATGATACAAATTTCTCCCGATTTACTTCATATTTTCTATAAAGAAAACAGCATTAAAATATCAAAAACTGACATACAAGCTGATAATTTTAAAGCTACAAACGGATCAACCGGAAGTATTATTGACAGTTACGGAAAAACTCTTGCAACTGTTAAAAGTGGGATTATTACAGAGATATTTTAAACTTAAAATGAGAGTACGAATAACAGACAATAACGGCGATTGGACTTTTGGACAAAGCCAATTAAATTATGCAACAAAACAAAAAGCTATTGAATATGACATTCAACAAAAAATAAGAGAATGGTTTCAAGATTGTTTTTTTGCTCTTCAAAACGGTATCCCTTGGAGTATAAGGCTCGGAAACCACAATCAAAAAGAATTACTGGATAATGACTTAATTGAAATTATTCAAGATGTTGAAGGAGTGCTTGATATTCTGAATTTTGAGAGCTTGGTTAATGAACGCAGATATAGAGCTCAAATTTCTATTTACACCATTTACTCAACTACTCCTTTGGATTTAACAATTGACAGTAAAGGAATAATTTAATGACACAAGGAATAACAGAGGGCATAAGCTCCACAGGGCTTACATTATCTGATTACAATACTGTTCTTAGCACGCTGCAAAGTAATATGAATACCATATATGCAGCTGACGGAGAAGAAATTAATTTTGACAGTTCCAGCCCCGACGGACAATTAACTAATATTTTAGCCCAGTTAATTAGTGATAATAAAGAGTTAATAAGAGAAGTTTATAATTCATTTAACCCCGATAACTGTTCAGGCACAGTTCAAGATAGCCGTTATGCACTTAATTATATAAACAGAAAAGGCGGAACTTTTACAATCCAAAATATAGATGTAACAGTAACCCAAACCGTAACATTGGAAGGACTTGACGGAAATTACAATGATATAAATGCCGCAAGCTATACAGTATCTGACGATGCAGGGAATTTATGGTACTTAATCGACAGCGTAACACTTACTGCCGGTACAACCTCACTACCGTTTAGAAGCAGATTAACGGGTGATTTTACACCTGTAATCGGTACAATCCAAAACCAAGTAACGAAAGTTCTCGGCGTTACTGCGGTTAATAATTCCATAGCACCGACAAGTAAAGGACAAGAGCAAGAACCGGATAATCAGTTCAGAATAAGAAGAAATCTTTCAACGGTTGTCAAGGGACAAAATACATATGATGCAATGAATGCCCAATTGTTAGAGTTAGACGGGGTAACGGATGCAATAGTTCACGTAAACAATACGGACGAAAAAGATTCTACAGAAACAAATGCTTATTCAATCTGGGCAATAGTTGAGGGTGGAGCAAATGATGAGATAGCAACCGTAATTTATCAGAATGGGTGCGGGCTTAATACAAAAGGCTCTATTTCAATAAATACAAGAAATATCGCAGGCAAAATTGTTACGGTAAACTTTGACAGAGATAATCCGGTAAGATTATATGTTAAATTTGATGTTAAAATTGTTGATTCTGACTTTGAATTAAATACTTCTAATTTAGCTCAATTAGTTTCAGATAATTTATATTTTAATTTAAATGCTCCTGCCGAAACATCATATATAACAGATGTTGTAGCTAATCAATTATTAACAATCGGAACAGGTGCTTACGTATTAAATGTACAAGTTTCGACGGATAATGCGAACTGGCAAGATTTTATCGCCTCTTCCAGCCTTAATAACAAATTTACTGTTGCTGCTACAGATATAACTATTACTACGGTATAATAATGAACTACGCTGAAATTACAAAAGAATTACAAGAATACTACAGCAACCTGCTTATAATACAATATAACGGAAAACCAAAGGCAAAAGCGACAATTGAACTGTTGGCACAGCTGATATGGTCAAATATGACTTTATTACAAATTAGGGACGGTTTCGATTGGAGAACAGCAAAAGGGATACAGTTGGATATTATCGGACAATGGGTGGGGGTATCAAGACGTTACACTAAAAATAACACTTGGAACAATACTTATTTAAGTTACGTTGCCTATGGCCAAGAATCAGATGCAGAAACAGATCTTCAAATGGGCGGATATTCTGATTATTCTAATTTTAACTCATTAGCAGGCGGAGTTTTAACTTACAACGATATACAATCAAATAAACAAAAATTAAGCGATGAAGATTATCGACTAATTATTGGTTTAAAGATAATAAAAAACAATATTATTCAAAATCAGGGTAATATTGATAGAGCAATTTCTTTATATTTTGCGGAAAAGGATGCAGACGGAAACGTAATATATAATCAAGACGGATATATTAAAAATCCTATTGTATATACTACTTGGAAACCGCATGAAATTACTTACCATTATCCACAGAATTTATCAACTATTATTAATGTTTGTCTGAATAAAGAAGTATTATTAACCCCGACGGGAGTTTCAATACGATTATCAAGTTATTAAAGGAAATAAAAAATGGCATTAAAAAGAGTAACCGGGGTTGTGTTCGCAGGGAATGCAGCATTAACCAACCTTGGAGAATTTGGGAGTGCTGCAGACGGGCAGGGGATTAACCCTACTAATCCCGTTAACCCGACAGACCCGAGCATAGAAGAACAAATACAAACAGAAGACTATAAAGACGGATGGACTAAAGCTGTTATTACATCTAAAAACTTTCCACCGGTAGAAGAAGTAAACGGAGTTCTAAGAACAATTAGTCATCAATGTTGTTATCTTCTTCAAGAGGGATTACCTGAATGGGATAAAGACACTGTATATTCTAATACATCTATAGTTAAAGTAATTAACGGAAATGAACTTTCATTTTATTTATCGTTGGACAACGATCAAAAGGGAAACCCGCTCAACGATACTTCTAAATGGACAAAAGCTATAATTACGGGAGATAGAAGTATCGGAGTACCGCAGATAACCTTAGACTTTAACAGCCCGTTACCAAATAATTGCGTTGATTTAGTCGGGCAGGAAGTTCTGATTAACAGTAATTATTCAACTTTATATAGCATTTATGGAACAACTTATAATGACGGAACAGAAACCGCAGGTTATTTCAGGCTGCCTGATTTCCGAGGGAGAGCAATTTACGGCGGTGCTACAAGCGGATATGTAACCGAGGGTTTACCCGATTTAGGTTTAACAATTGCCGCAGGCGGCACTCATACGCATTCAAATACAGTGTCAACAGAAGGTATTCACTCTCATACTCGAGGGACAATGAATATTACAGGCACTCTTAAAGGAATGTGGGGAGGCTCTGGTGCTTTTTCGAAATCGAGTACTAATAGTATGGGTTCCGGTGATTATGACACTTGGAATGCAACCTTTAACGCAGCCAACAGTTGGACAGGAAATACGTCCGAAGAGGGAGCTCACACTCACACAGTAACGGTTAATAACGGAGGTTCACACACACATGCTGTCACTTATTCTAATTCTGCAATCGGTTCATCTTCTAAGATACAAACAGACGGAATTAAAGTACGTGTATATACGAGGTACAAATAATGTTTACTTATAATTATGACCCTAAAACTTTAGAATTTACGGCAGAAGAAACTGCCTTTATTGATCCTGTAAGTAATACTTACATATTGCCTGCTCATTCAACTTTTACAAAGCCGAATTTAAGCAAAAACAAAACGGCTATTTATCAAAAAGAAACTGACGATTGGAAAATAGTAACTGATTACAGAGGTTCATTTATTGTTGATGAAAGTATGAATGTAAAAATACAAACAGAGCTTGGAGATATACCCGCAGGCTATGTTGTAATTACCGAAAAACAAGCATTACAAATACAAGAGGACCCAATTTATTATGTAATAGATAACGGAAGATTAATCAAAAACCCAAATTACAAGGAGCAAAAGGAACAAATTGAGTTAGAGAAAATTTACAAACTTTCGATGACTAAATATGATTTTTATAAAGTTATTTGCAAACCGAATGGGTTAGATTATAAACAAATTATGTCTTTTATAAATGCAGATGATGACATTGCTGCCGCTTGGAATTTCTGCGAACGTGTTTATCGTGGAGATGAAATCTTAAATAATTGTATTAAAAAGCAAATCCCAACAATAACTGATGAACAATTAAATCAAATATTCAAGGAGTATGGCAGATAATGATTTATAAAAATGATGATATGGGGGCTTTTGGCGGACAAATTACAGTTAATTTCTCCGGTCCGGAAGGAACGGTAATTACAAGAGCGGAATTTCAGTGCGGCAATTTTTACCGCAATATTGAAAACCCCGTATTTCCTCTTGTATTTAAGCCCACTAGAGAGGATACAGCAAAGTTTAGTAATAATAACCTTTGTTATTTAAGGATTTACGACGAAAACGGACTTAGAAAAACCTGCAAAGGAACAATGAATATACCGGCACAGAATGAGGTAATTAATGACAGATTACATTGCGGATTTTGAACTTAAAGAAGAAGAATATAATGCATTATTGGAATTAAATGTAGTAGGTGCATTATGGGGAAATATTACAGGCAATATTGAAAACCAAAAGGACCTGCAAGAGGCACTAAATAATAAAGCCGATGTAAATTATGTTGACAATATCCAATCGGTTTTAAATGATAGCATAGTTGCGGTTTCAGATGATATTAAAGAAGAGGCTGCTACAAGAGCCGAGAACGATACTTTATTGCAAAATAATATAAATACTCTATCTGATAGTTTAACGACTGAAATAAATGAACGTGTAACCGCTGATACAACATTACAGAGTAATATTAATTCATTAACCGATACCTTAAAAGTTAATTATGATACTCTTGATGATAAAATTAACAATGTAAACGACTCTTTATCCGATAGTATCACGGCACTTGATAGTGTTGTCAGTTCTAATTTTACGACTTTATCCGATAGTATTACGGCTATTGATAACACAATAAACAATTACGGCGACATTGTTAAATACAATGCTGCAGACTTTGCAACAAAAAATCAAGGACTCTTGGCAGAAAGTGCTTTACAACCAAAGAGTAATATAAGCGAGTTAACAAACAATATCGGCTATATAACTGCAGCTTCCTTGAACGGCTATGCAACAGAAACTTTTGTTACTTCACAAGGCTATATAACGGAAATAACTGCTACTGATGTAACAAATGCGTTAGGTTATACCCCTTACAATTCATCTAACCCAAACGGCTATATAACTGCAGCTGCACTGCCGACAGTTAACAATCCTACAATTACTATACAGAGAAACAATACGGCAATTGATAGCTTTACTCTCAACCAAGCCGATAATAAAGAAATAAATATTATTGTTCCGACACAAGCATCTGATATTGGAGCGTTATCTAATACAACTACTATAAATGATTTAACTACTCCCGAACAACAAAACGCAATTAATTCAGGGGCAAATGTTACAAATATCGAACAAATTACAATTAATTCAAACGATATTTCCGATATAAAAAGTTTAATACCTATAGAAGCAACATCTGATAATAAACTTGCAGATAAAAACTTTGTAAATAGCTCGATTTCAACTAACACAGCTTATTTTATCGGAACATTTGACAGTTTGGATGATTTGGAAGCATATACAGGCACTTTAACCAATAATGATTATGCTTTTGTTATTAAAGTTGACAGTGCGGGGAATACACTCTATGACCGTTACAAATGGAACGGTACGGAGTGGCTGTTTGAGTATGAACTTAATAACTCGTCTTTCACCGCAGCACAATGGGCAAGTATAAATTCGGGAATTACTAACTCTGATGTTACTCAAATAGGAGCTAATACCTCTAATATTGCACTAAAACAAGACATTATAAACGACCTTACAGATATTAGAGCCGGTGCTGCATTAGGTGCAACAGCGTTACAAGACGGTGCTGATATCAGCAGGCTTACTAATAATACAGGTTATATTACAGGCATTACGACTTCGGATGTCACAACCGCATTAGGTTATACCCCGTACAATGCAACAAACCCGAACGGATATACTTCCAATATTGGTACGGTTACATCCGTAAATAATACTAACCCCGACGTTAACGGTAATGTTACTATTACCATTCCTGATAGTGCTACTTGGGGTAATATTACAGGTGACATTGAAAATCAAACAGATTTAATTAACAAGTTTAATACAAAAGTTGACAAAGTTGAGGGTAAATCTTTATCAACAAATGATTTTAGTAACTTTTATAGAAATGCATTGGAGCTTATCCCTTTTGAATATGTAAGTGAAGATAAATTTGATGATCAAATTAGAACAAAGCAAGATATACTTACAGCAGGTACAGGAATTATAATCGAAAACAATACTATTTCTTCTACTGTAACAGGGGCAACTATTACCTATTGGGGAGATACTGATTAATGCCTTTTATTTATAACAACAAGACTTATAACTTGGTGGGCAATAAAGTAAAAACACACTCTAAAGGTGATTGGAAACAAAATTTCCAGTTCCAAAAAGTTGACGGAGCTTGTACTATTTTAAACGGGGTTGCTTCCGGGTTCACTTCTGCAAACAGAATAAGCCCTTATGGCGGTAATAACAAGTTTGCTCCCGATTCTGCAAGTGTTAATTGGGAGTGGGTAACAACAATTGAAACGGCTGGTGATATTACAACATATCAAGTTATACAAAAGATAAATGTGTCTTATGGAACTTCAATATACATAGATACAGATAGTTACATATATTTCCGCCCGAGTTCATCAAATAAATCTTTTAATATTGGAACTTTAAAGAGTTTAAACCCTGTTGAGGCGAATACTAAATATAAAATAACTGCAAAATACAATGATGGGGTATTTTCCCTGTTAATTAATGATATTGAACAAGCTACACTTGAAAGCAGTGCTAAAATCTATGCAGGAGATTTAAGATTTGCAATAAATAACGGAAGTAATACAGATATTTTTAAAGGTAAAATTTACCTAAAAGAATCTTCTCTTACTATAGATAATAGTAGTTTTTGGAATTATGAAACAGACGGAATATGTTATGTCGGAAACTGTTTTAATTATGATACAGAAGAACACACATACTCCGGAACAAATAAAAATGTTGTTATTTCAGGAAAACCGTTTAATGTTAGTTATAACCCCTGGATAATGAGATGTAAGTTTAAACCAAGTATTGACTTTTCCCAAAATCAAAATTTATTCGGAGCACCTAACTCTGAATTAAACTATAAAATGCCTAACTTGCAAACATACACTAAAAAATTTAGACTACTATTGAGTTCTGACGGTTCAAGCTGGGATATAACAACAAGTAGTGGTGTTACAGGAAACTACACTTTTGATAAAGAATCACGCAAAAACACATATAAAATTGAATTGGGGTGGACAGGTGAAACATACTATCTTAAATATAAAATTAATAACAGTGGGGAATGGGTAACAGATATTTCATTTGAATCTACAACACCTGTATATTATGAAGCAAATGCTCCGTTTGCAATTGGGAACAATTTTTATAGTAGCAGTTCTAATCCATGGCTTGGGAGAATTTATTTAGAAGATGTTGAACTGTTAACCAATGTAGTATTTGATGAAAACAATAACCCCATAGCATGTAATGGTATATATGCTAATGAATATCTTAAAGATGTATATACAGAGAGTTCACGTTCTTTAATAACTCCAAAGCTAGGGAAGAAATGGCAAGTTGCTAATTCAGGCATAAATCAATCTGTTATTGGTTCAGCATTTTTAAATAACAAATTTTTAGCTATTACTTCAAATGTTGAAAACCCTATATACAGTTCTTCCAATGGTATTGATTGGGAATTATCAAATAGCATTCTGCCAGAAAATTTTACAGGTGTTTTTACTAAAGTAATTGCTGGAGGTGATAAATTTTTATTGTGTTCTAATACTAACTTATATTACTATAAACCTGAAGAATCAAAAATTCAGAATGTTACATTAAACTTCTTAGACTCCGATGACGATGACGATGAACCAATATTATGGGATATTGCTTATAAAGACGGGGTTTATATCTTAATCTATAATTTTGATGCTGCTAGTTCTACAGATGGTATTAATTGGGAACCTTGGAGGTCAACAATAATACCCTATAATGGTGATGTTTCTTTAATTGGGGTTTCAGCTGAAAATTTCTGGTGTTTTTCGCTTGATCCTCCTGACGTAAGGATCCATATATTAGACACGGTAAATAAAACAGTTGAAATGACTTCATTATATGATACTGAATCTGATTCGGTAATATATGGAGCAGATAAGTTTATAATAATAAATATGGGTGAAACTACTAACTCTTATCTCTATTCAAAACACTATTCAGAAATAGGTATTATAATGCAAACTGGAAATTTCCCTCACAATATTCTCCCCACATCAGCTATTTATGCAAATAACCAGTTTATTGTGTTTGACTATTTAGCAGGTCAAGTATTAATTTCTACAGATGGGATTAATTGGGATATTGAAAAAATGGACTTTACAGCAGACTATGAAGCTCCTTGTGTTTCAAGTGACTTAATTGTTGCATTTGCAATGGCTCCAAATGAGGGAAAAGTTACTTATAGAACTGATGAACTCTTTAAAGTTGATGGACATAAAAAGACTTACTAGAATGGAATAAATAAATGTATACACAAAATCTAACAAATATTAATTTTCTTACAAAGTCACAGTATGATAATATTACTAATCCAAGTTTATCTAATTTGTTCGCTGTAGAAACTCCTGCAGTTATAACTCAATGCTATAGTTCAGGAACAGAAGGTTATATTTTATTTTCTAACGGGCTTTGCATACAATACGGAAAACACGCAAGAATAACACAAGAAGATACAATTACCCTTTATAAAGAGTATTCAAACTTAGACTATATAGTTCAAGCAACTTTTTATAATACAGCACTTAACACAGACGGTCGCCCATTATTAACATACGAAACTAATAAAACAGTAAACAGTTTTGTGTTTAACAGTTATACAAGCTATACGGGTTGTTACTGGATGACAATCGGATATGTAGATTTAGGATAGGAGCTTTACATGATATTGATAGCAGAATTAACAGAGCCATATACGGAAGAGGAAAAGTTTAATTTTCTTGTAACTAATAAAGACAAAATTATACGTTTTGAGGGTAATTCTATTAAGGTATATGAATTAACAGAGGAAGAAAAACAAACGGAAAAGCTAAGGCAATTTAATAAGGACTTTTTTAATACAAGTTTGGGGTATGTACGCCGAAAGGTAACAATGAAAGACGGAACGTTTAAAGATTTCTTAACGGACATTGTACCGCTTTTACAAGTCGGGGTACAAATAATTACTTATACATTGAACGGTACGGAGCTAACGCAAAATACAGGTGTAACCGTAACTGAAGATTTTATAAATGAGTGTAAACAACAAGTATTTCATGATTTTTACGGAATTTCGGACGGACAAAGTCCGGTAAGCGAATGCGAAGCTGACGTCAGCGGAGTGTAGTCAGCGACAGCAATAAGCAAAAAGAAATTCCAAGAAGCGGAATTTCCGTAGAATAAAAACACTTTTTAGACTGACTATTTAGTGAAAAATAACATTTTTTAGAAGAAGTTTAGACTTAATTATCACCCGGCGGAAAGCTGCAAGTTATCTAAAGTACACAGATGTAAAACGAGGAAACAAGACCTCACCTTGACTATTAGCACATTATAGGGGTTTGAATGCGGGAGAGTGCTAGCTCCCCATTTATCAACAAGAAAGTTCTCAATGCTAAATTTTAACCCTACTTTTGGTTATTCCCACAAATTAAAAACGTTATATAAACAAGGTAAATTACCTACAGTTACACATGGTTTATACGGTAAAAAATTGTCGATAGATAGTGTTTCATTAGAGCATATAGTACCACATTCAAAAGGCGGTAAAACTGTTTTAAATAATTTAGCCTTAGCAGATAAAACAGCTAATTGTATGAGAGGGTGCGAAGATATAAAAAATTTTTTAACCGTTGAAATGATACAAGATTATTTAAAGCAGTTTGAACATCTTAATTTAAAGAATTTCAACGGGAATCAATACATTAAAGTTATAAAGAAAACCTTTGAAAAGTTAGGTTTTAAATTATAAAGGAGATAGAAAATGTTTAACTTTATCGAGAAATTTTTAATTAAAAAATTGGCAAAAAAGGTTATTAAAACCATTCCTGAATTGAAAGAAAAAGGAGTTAAAATAATTGAAAAACATTCGGAAGAAATTTTTGAAAAACTCGAAATCCTTATTATTCAATTTATTGAAAAGTATGAGAATAAGCAAAAATAGAATAGGCTTTTTGTTTAAATGGAAGATATAAATATGATTGTATGGTATGAAGATGATAAACTTAAAATTGAATTTGACAGAGAGCCAAAAGTAGGGATATCATACCCTTATCCTTTTTATTCTAAACGTGAAAATAAAACATTAATTGAAAAATGCTTTACGCTTAAAAATGATATTAATGTATTTATAACTTACAAAGGTAAAAAATACTCTTTTGGAATAAAAAACGGTTATTGTTGGGACGGGGCAACTATCCCACGCTTATTTTGGAGAATAATCGGAAGTAACACTGACCCGCATTTTATCATAGCTTCAATGTTGCATGATGTTTTGTGCGAAAATCATTACTATATTCAAAATAACCGCTATCTATCTACTTTAGTACTTGAAAAGTGTTTAAAAGTCGGCGGAGTCGGAAGTTTTAAACGCTGGTTAATGAAACATTCCGTTGATAATTTTCAAAAACTTTTTGGCAGAGATTTAAACAAAAGAAAGTGGTAATAATGAC
>CAVEOW010000002.1:0-20756 GCA_963617295.1 bacterium
GGATTAAATCAATTGCGTAATCATCCCAAATAATACCGTCGCACCAATACCAACCGTCTTTTTCATCAAACCAAACAGAATTAACTACTCCGACACGTTCATCATCTGCATTGTCGAGGTTTATATCTTTGTGAGTAATTATAACCGGAACACCGACAATAGTTTTAATAAATTTATCAAAACTTTCTTTGGTGATTAAAGCATTTCCGAATTGTCCCGGGTAGCCTGCAAGCCCCGGTTGAATAAAACGGCTTGTAAAGTGTTTACCTTTCCCCGAATCGTCTGTATCTCCAATACGGATTATTGCATTGTTTACTGTTTTCGATTGAATATTGAACATATTTGATAAGGTTTCTTTTAGCATTTTTTATTTTCTGTCTTTGTTCTTGTATTTCACTTATGGATGGAACAACTGCAAATATGTGGCATTTGCAGTTCCATATTTGCCTTGGTAATCCTTTAATATTTAATTTTTTGTCTATTATTGGGGGATTATCAAATTCGAAAATTTCATTATAATATAGTTCGTGCAACTTCCTTTTTTCTTTGCTGGAACTTCTACCCCACCTAAAACGCTTACACCCGAGTCTTTGATATTCAGTTGCTTTAATTGTGGATGCGGCAAGGTGACTTTCGTTTTCCGCTAAAAAGTGAGCTTTATTTTTGGCTATATCCCAACGCTTTTCAAAATACTCTTGAATAGCAGGAACTCTCTGTCCCTTTTGTACCATTTCAAGTACATCTTGTCGCATTTTTATAATGTTTTTTGCTTCCCACTTTTTAACCCAATATTTCATGTTGTAGGTATAATCTTCGGCAATTTTGCGGCTTTGCCAATCCAGTTTTTTAACGTCTATATCAACATCGGGAGCATTTTCGTATGCTTCTCTGTTAATTCTGTTTACTTCTGCTTTAACATCCTCAGACTTCCCTTTTTTGCTAAGCTCGGTAAGTTTTTTATCGTATTCACTCCAATATGACTCTATATCTTTTAGCTTTTCTTTAGGGATATCTAAAACAGGCTTAGTAAAGGTTAACTCTAAAACTGGAACTTTTTTCTCTTGAGCAGACAAGTATATATCTTTTTGTAATTTTTTAAACATACTTGTTACGGCTTTATCAATAAAAGTTTCAAACTTTATATTCCCTAGAGTTTCTGTTACTTTATTTAAAAAAGCAAGGACAGAAGCTGTTTTCGCTGCCGATTGTGCTTCAATTAACCCGATTGTATTATAGTATTCAAGCGGCATTTTTGATTTTTCCAAAAAATAAGCACCATATTTATATACTGCTCCTGCTTTCTCCAAAGATTTGGCAATATTATTTGTAAATCTTCCTTTCGCCCAAAATGCCCCGTTCCTATAATAAATTTTTCCGCTCTTTAGAGCATTTATTACATCATTTTTACTATTAAGAATGGAATTGTCTTTTAGAATGTTAAATATGGGATTAAATATATATTCCCAAAAATATTGCTCCATACCTTTGGAAACTTGATTTATATAGAAGTCTGATACTTCTACAGGTTTAAATGTTTTTATCTTTTCCATTAATCAATCAGTAAATCATCCACGTTGTTTGGTTCTTGTTGCACAAATTCATCTTTAACTTTATTTATTTCTTCATCCGAAAATAAAATATATCCGTCCTCTGTCAACTTTTGCAAAACCATTGATTTAGTAACAATCTGCCTATCGGCAAGTTGTAAATAATCAGCAAGTTTGCGGCTGTTTATTTCTGCCTGTTCTTTCTCCGACAATACTCTTAACGGTTTCCACCTTGGTCTAAAGTCGGGGAGTTCTCTCCCGAATAGCTGCAAACATCTTAAATTTACAACCCATCTTATTATTTGCCTTAAAGGAACACGTATTTCTGCTTCAACGCTACCGTTGTAGTTTTCTAAGTCATCCTCCCCGGAAGAAAAGCCGCTTGAGCCTATTCCAAACAATTTAGAGACAGGATAACGTAAATATCCGCAAAAAATATACATTAATTGTTCAATAAGCTGCGGAATGCCGCTAAAACTTATTTGTTTTTGCAGGTAATCGTCGTTTACGTCCATTGCAAGAGAGCCTTTATAATTTTTATTGGCGGTTGCAATGGCTAATCTTTTACGGATTTGTGCTTCTCCGTTCGGGCTTAATAAAGTACTGGCTAACTCGGAAATCTTAAAGATGTCAATTTTAGCTTCCGACAGAAGTTCTAAAGTTACCCCAAATGCACCTAATAAATGCTCAATCGGGTCCAGTATGCCCTCGAAAATACTTGCTCCCCAGCCTTGTAAGATAGCTCTTGTGAAAGGAGGAACAGGGACTCCTGTATATATACCGACTCTGCTTTTGTCCAGTTCTATAACTCCGTCATAATCCCCTTTTACATTTAATTTATCAATATTACCCGTATAAATAAATTTATTTGCCAAATATGGGCTTTTTTCGCAGGTACATTGCCATCTGCTCGTAGCAATAAAAGTTAAAGGTTTGTCTTTTAAAGCTGATTTATTTAACGGCAGTTTGGGATCCTGCTCTGTATTAGCAATTAAACAAGCTCCGCCATACAATCTGCCCCAACAAGCAACGTCAATTATCGCTTGTATATCTCCGTTTTCATCAAGTGCGTTTCTTAGTTGTTCAATCTCTTTTGTATCGAGTGTTTTTGTATCGATTAATAAACCGTCATTGCGGAACGCATCTTCAACTTTTTGGCGAACTGCGGTTTGTAGAAAACTGTTTTTATTGTAGGCATTAGTTAATGCTACCCAATCATAAGTTAACAGCATTTGCACATTGGAATTAAAAAGTTTGCTCAAAACCGTACTGTCTTTTATATTGCCAAAATGGTCGCACTCTAATCCTAAAGCTTCTGTTAAGCCGTTATTTACTGTGTTATTTTTAATTATTTCTTCTTTGTTCATAAAACATCTAACAATGATACATTTTTTTGAATATATGGATTAAGTGCATATCTTAAAGCATCCATATAATGGTTATTTTTATCTAATACAATCGGTAAAATATCGCCTGTGTTTTTATCTTGTTTGTAAGAATAAAATTTAAACTCTTCATAAGTATGTTTGCATCGAGAATGAACATATATTTTTCTGAAACTTCTGATATATTCAATCCCGTCCTCAACTGAACCTTTCCACTTTGGGCAAGCTACGGTTCGGAAGCCTTGTCTTGCCATATATGATATGGTTTCGGGTCTTGCGTTATCACACCTTATCTCCCATTTATTAATTTCGGGTATTTTATTGAAGAGTTTAGGCAGTTCTTCAAATTCTACACCTACACCGCCTGTTTCTTCGTCTATATATAAACACTGGTCAGCAATAAAACATCTGATTACTGCTGTAGGGTCATTCGCAAACCCCCAGTCGCAACCATAATAAAAAACTGCATCTTGCGGAGTATCAAATTCTTTAAGTTCAAATTTTCCGTGATATATTTGTGCTTCTGTATCAATCACGGTTTTACCGAGCCAAACATGCTCAAATTTACCGTAATCGACCTCTTTGTCATACTCCATTTCTCGGCGGAGAACTTCGTTAAACCAAGGATTATTATAAAAATTGACTAATTGTAAAATTGAATCCGGGGGAGTATGTTTAACAAACCTTTGAAAAGTTGCATCTCCTTCTCTGTCGGGGTTAAATGTAACCCATATTTCAGAGCCTTCACATCTTATAGTCGGGATTAAAATAGTCCAGCTTTCATCTGATACGGATTGAGCTTCTTCTACCCAGCAGTAATTAATACCTTCTATAGACTTAATTTCATTTATATTATTTTGAATTCCCTTGAATATAAATTCTGATCCGTTATGACATCTGATAGAATCACGAGTTATATCGAATAGCTTTGTAAGTCCTAATTTTTCTATTGTATCGCAAATTAGTTTATGAACCGAGTCTTTTATGGAAGTTTGCAATTGACGAGTACAAAGTATTCTTTTTTTGTTCTGTACGGCTAATAATACTAAACATCTTGCGACCGTCCAAGACTTCGCCGAGCCACGTCCGCCATAAGCTACTTTATATCGTGCTTTTTTATCAATAAAGAATAAAAGCTTTTCAGGTATTTCAAAGTTCATCTTTTGCTCTTACTGGTAAAATATTAAATGTTATAGGAGTTAATTGAACATCTCCGCTTAAGGTTTGTTCTACTTTTGTAGAATAATCTTTATCCCTACGCTCCAATAGCCACTTTGCAACATTAGGGTCATCTAAATTTTTATAAATAGTAAATTTTGCCTTTGCAATAGGGTTACTTTTCCACGCTTCTTTTTTGTCAGAAAATTCCGGATATTTTTTAGTGTAAGCGTAAAAAGTATCTCGGCTGATTCCTGCATAAGCACAACATTCTGTGTCATTCAACCCGATTTTAAAACCGTGTTCTAATTTTCTTACTACATCCGTAGTCATTATTGTTTTTCTTCCACGCATAAAACTGCTTTTTTACCCGTTAAATTTTCCCATCTTTGAATAATAACATCACAATAATGAGGATCTAATTCCATGCACCTTGCTTTACGTCCATTCTGTTCACTGGCTATTATTGTAGTGCCGGAACCTGCAAATATATCGAGAACTATATCAGCTCCTTTTGTATTATTTTTTATTTGATAATCAAATAAACCGACAGGTTTCATTGTTGGATGCTCAATATTTTTATTTGGCTTGTTATAATCAATTACAGTTGTCTGTTTTCTATCTGCAGCCCATAAATGACTTGCACCATCTTTCCAGCCGTACAGACAAGGTTCATGTTTCCACTGGTAATCCTGACGACCCATTACAAATATATTTTTATTCCAAATTACACATTGACGTACTCGCCAGCCTGCATCTTGACAAGCACCTTGAAAGTTATAACGTTCAGAATCTGCGTGCCAAATATAGAAAGCTGCACCCGGTTTCATTACTGAATCGGCATTACTAAAAGCTGTCTGCAAAAATTCTCGGAAAGTATTATTTGCCATTTTATCATTAACTATTTTAAGTTTGTCCTTTGTTTTCCCCTCATAGTTAACGTTGTAAGGGGGATCAGTAATGAGTAAATCCGCTAAGTCCTCTCCCATAAGGGTTTCAATGTCAGTGATGCAAGTACTATCACCACACATTAACTTATGTTCGCCGAGTTTCCAAATATCGCCAAGCTTACATTTTGTTTCTACGTCTGCAGGGATTTCATCTTCTATAATTTCATTATCATCTAATTTTATTTCAACGTCTAAACCCCAATCATTAAGATTTTTAACATCAAAATCTTCATTTAACAACTCGAAATCAAATTCTGAGCTGTCAGAGGTTGAATTATCCATAACAGCAAGCTGTTTTCTTTTATCATCATTAGTCGCTAAGTCTGTTCTTTTAACAACAACTAATTCCGAACCGTCAGTTTCAATGATTTTTGTATTAATTCCCAGTTTTTTAGCTTGTTCATAAATACCATTTCCTGCAATAATATTATTTTCGTTATCTATTACAATAGAACGACCTGCACCACATTCTCTTAATGATTTGTTTATTAAATCTTTATTTTTTGTACTGTGTTTTCTATAGTTTCTTTTATCAAAATTAATCAAATTATAAGCCCTCTGTTATAAAAAAAAAGGAGAATAAATACAAATAATCTTGAGGATAAGGATAAATTTATTTTTTATAAATATTTTACTTTTGATATTATTTTTTTGTCGGATGCCCAACCTTGCTCATTCAAATATCTTATTCTTTGAGTTTCGGAATTAATAACTTTGCCATAAACAAAATCGTTTTTGCTTAAAGTAGGAACATTCACTACAGGGCATTTTTGAGGTTGTCGTATTCGGAGTTTGGATGTTTTTTCCAAATAATCTTGAGCTTGCCTGCCTTTAAGTTCTTCAAATTCTGCTATATGCAGCTCTCCTTTTAATCTAAAATATCTTGCAATTTGTACTTTTGTACAACCGTTTTTTTTGCAATTGAGGGTTTCTACAACTTCTTTTACTATTTTTCGATTATCGATTTTTTTTTTGGTCGGAACAGATACAACATCTGTGTCTATACACCAATACGTTTCAGGGTCGGTAACTGAATACTTAACTCCGCAGCATAAAAACGGCATAATATCCCCTTTCAAAGTAGAGGTGGTCTTTTAATCGGCTCTCTACAATTTCACTATAACAAATTTTTTTGTCATAAATATGACATTTTTTTTTACTTTTTTTGTGATATAATATAATATTTCAATAACTCAATTTTTCTGTTGACTCTGTATCTATGAAATAAACGACTGATTATACGATATACTTGACGTTCAGAGTATCCGATATCCTCTGCAATTTCAATATTGGTCTTGCAGTCAATAACACCTGTTAATACTTTCTGTTCAATATCCGATAAATTATTCGTCAATCTACCTTATCCTAATTATTTTTATTTTTTGTTGAAATAAACCAAAGCTAACGCATTTTTAAAAATTCCCATTGGCTTATTGTCATCGGGATTTATAAAAGAATAGCCCTTACGCAACCACTCGATTTTTACTTGCGGATTATTTAAAATGTAGTCATGCCAATATTTATCTTTGTGTTTTTCTTTTAAAGCTCTGTTAACAAGTTCCATAGGGGTTAAATAATCGTTTCTGTTTTGTGTATAGTTATATTTCATTTATTTATTCCACCTCGCTTAGATTTCTTGATTTGATTACTCTGTTTACTTTGAGTAATCGGCTTTTATATGCTTTTATTTTTTCTTTTAAGTATTGTTTGTATTCCAATAATTCTTTATTAGAAACCAATTTAGAATTTGTCCTCAACATAATATCTAGCATTTTTTGTCCTCGTATATGTTGCCTAGAATTTCAAGTGTAGCAAAATCGCTTGTATTTTTAGTCAAACTTATTCCGCATTCTCCAAATTCGCCAAGTTCTTTATAATCTAAAGAAAAATAGCAAGTATGACATTGTATTACTCCAATGTGTTTTTCATAAGGGTTATGGGTTATAGCTTTTACGATATCCCCCTCATAAATCAATATTCCGTGCTTATCTTTCAAGCCTGTGCATTGCATTAAGACTATATTATTAAAACCGACTGAACATGTAATTGGCATATCATGATTTTTGACTTTATCAAAAGAGTTTGTTTCTACAATAACATTTGAACAATCCGGAAATTCCGGATTGTAATTAATACTAATTACATTTTGCATTTCATTGCTTAATTTATTCCATATTCTAAACTTAAATCTATCTTGCATTATTCACCGTCCTTTTTGTAGTAGTTTTCGCAATAGACCTTTTCGTCATTAACATCAGTAAAGGTTCTGCAATTATTACAAGAGTATATAGTACCCTCATCATCTGCAATACTTTGATTTTTGCAGTTTACACAACGAAAATAATAACGATAACAACCAACTCTTTTTCCAATAGTTTCGATATTGACGGTTTTTAATTCAGTATCACAAGTTTCTATTATTACGTTTTCTTTATACATTACTGCTCCTTTACTTTGTTGATGATGTTTAACCCCTCCATAGCTAGCTTAGGGTCATAAGTTAGGGATAATTTATCTCCGAATTGATTTGTACCATAGACGAATTTATATGTTCCGTCAGCTTGTTTTTTCCCAAAATTAGGACTAGCATAAACGTCCAAAATAGGTATTAAATCATCAAGGGCTTTTCTGTATTTATCATTATAGTTGATAATTTCATCTAATTTAGTCGTAAATTTCTTTTTTAATTCTGTGTAATAATATTCTTTTTGGTCATCATCTTTCAAAACTTTTTCAATAACGTCATCAAGCATATATTGTAAATAACTATTTGTTTCTTTAAAAAACTCATTGTCTTCTTTCAAGTTTTCATTTTCCTGTATGGTTTCCTTGTATCTTTGCTTTATCACTTCTAATTGTTTTGTAAGTTCCAAACAATTTTTATTTTCATTATCTTTAAACATTTTCGTTCCTATCTATTATTTGTTTACTCATTTTACACCTCTATTCCTGTTATTTCCGTGAAAATTTCAGCGTCAAATTCGGGCAGGGATTTTAGATAATCTATTGCTTTTTTTGGCATATCTGCCCACGCTTCTTCTTTGCTTATCTCTTGTGCTTGCGGTATCGGAGTCAGCTTCCAATCAGAGCCATGTTTTAAATACAAACTTTTTAAGTTGTTAAATGTAGGTGTCCAACCGTTTAAATTAGCATATAAATCATTTTTAACCTCTAGAAAACGCTTTTTTGATACCTTTTTATTGAATAATGTGTATGTTTGTCTTTTATTTAATACAAAAATACCATTATTAACTCCATTGCTATTTAATACGGCAAAACTATTATTTATTGCTCTAGAGTTATTCACACCGTTAGAGTAATTAATAGCGTTAGAGTTATTCACACCGTCAGAGTAATTAATAGCGTTAGAGTTATTCACACCGATAGAGTAATTAACCCCATTAGAGTCATTAATAGCGTCAGAGTAATAAACACTGTTAGAGTAATTAATAGCGTTAGAGTTATTCACACCGTTAGAGTAATTAATAGCGTTAGAGTTATTCACACCGATAGAGTAATTAATAGCGTTAGAGTTATTCACACCGTTAGAGTTATTAACCCCATTAGAGCAATTAATAGCGTTAGAGTTATTCACACCTTTAGAGTAATTAACCCCGTCAGAGCAATTAACCCCGTCAGAGTAATTAACCCCGTCAGAGCAATTAACCCCGTCAGAGTAATTAACCCCGTCAGAGCAATTAACCCCGTCAGAGTAATTAACCCCGTCAGAGCAATTAACCCCGTCAGAGTAATTAACCCCGTCAGAGCAATTAACCCCGTCAGAGTAATTAACCCCGTCAGAACCTATATTTTGTTGCATAATCTTTGCTATTTCATTAAAGGGGATTTCTCTTACAATCCTTATTTCATTGGTAACACACTTATCCTCGCCGACTATTACTTTTCCTGTTGCCTCAACTTCTGCAATTTTATTCCAGGTTACACAATTGTAATGATTAAAACATTGTATCAATTCTTTACAAAAGTGAAATCCTTGTGTACAAAGAGCTATCGGTTCATCCATTTTGTAAGTTTTACCGACTTCATACTTAAATCCTCTACATGTCCAATCTGAATTGAACATTTTGTAACCTTTTACTGTTTTTTTATTTTCCATCGTCATATCTTTCTATCTTTCTGATTACCAAACCCCGTTTTGCGAGGTATCTTCTTGTTTCTTCAAGGCTCGGGCAAGCTCCGCCAAAGGCAAACTGAAATACATATTCTTTTCCGGTATTGCACTTTTGAACTGCGACGACTGTTCCACTTGTCAATTCTGAAAATTTATCAATAATTTTGTGTCTGTCCAGTACCTCAGCCAAGTATGCACCTGTCGGCACGGTTTTATATCTGTAATTTTCAAAAATTTCACGAATTGCATCATCAAAATTGTACTTGATTGCAGGTTTATATAAGAGTTCAAAGTATATCTCCATTACGGCGTTATTTTCTTTTTTTTCCGAATACAACTCGAAAACTTTTTGTAAAAAATCTCTTAAATTGTTTATCTTCATAAGCCGAGTTTCCTTATAAGCTCTTCTTGCGAGGGCAATTCTTCGCCCTTATTACCTCCGCTGTCAATTTCTTCACGGTATTTTCCGTTCATTATGCCTATATGGTTTCTTATAAGCATTTTGAAGTCTATCTTTTTGTTGCAGATACTCCGCAAAGAGTTAGCCTTTTGACAAAGCTCCGTAAAATATCCCACATCATTATCCGTTTCGCTTAGAAATACGTTTAAATCCTCTATTACTTGTCTGTTCCGAGGCTCAAACCCTATACCGCATAAGTTTGTGCAATTTTTCTTGTAAATATCGAAACACTTAGCATTTAACGGGTTCGTATAAGGGTCGATTTTTATGAGATTGCAATCGAATGCTTCAATCTTTTCTTTTTCTTTTTCTTTTTCTTTTAAGAGAAGATTCTCATTCTCATTCTCATTCTCATTCTCATTCTCATTCTCATTCTCATTCTCATTATGCTTGTTTTGGGTTGAATTGGGTTGTTTTGGGTTGTTTTGGGTTGTTTTTTTAGCGTTTTTATTACCGACCGGAGCTCCCCCTTTTCGCCCGTTCTGTCTGTTTTTCAAGACTTTCTTATTAAACTTTTCATCATCTATATCTAATTGATTTTTTATGAACTTAAAAACAACTACCAAATCAACCGGAACAACAGGTTGTTTTTTAGTTGTTTCATATTCCAAAATTGCACGGAATAATTTCCCCAATTGATCGTCTGATAAATCTTTTAAAATTTCATAATAGTTTGAGTAAAGAATAAATGAGTTTTTTTCCATTTTACCTATATTTCCTTTTTGTTAAATTTCGGAGTACCGAAAATTGTGATTTTCTTTAATACAGAATCAAAAAATCTGCAATTATCAATTTTATAAATTCTCTTAATGCTGCATAAACTCCAACCTTGAGTTTGTTTTTTACATGTAAGACACTCAATCTCTTGTTCCGTCCACGTTTTTACAAATCTAAAGTTTGTATAACAGGGGCTACTCATCTCTGTATTCAGCCCATTCTTTTACGTTTAATATGACATTTGAATACTTTTCCCCGTCTCGTTCCCAGTTATCTTGAGATAACCACCCTGTTATAGTGATTATAGTACCGCTTTGAACATGATTAAGCTCAAGAGCATTATTTTTATATGCTCTTATTTTATAATTTTCATATCCTTTCTCTTTATTGCCTCTGCTAAGTACGGCGTTAAGGATTTTATTATCGTTAGCGGTAACTTTTAAATCTTGAAATCTTATTACTCCTGTCAGTGAAAATATATTTTCAAACATTTTATTGCCTTTCTATTTTTTTTTGAGGGATAGCCCGGGAATTCCACCCGGGCAGTGAGGTGCAAGGTATCCCTTAATCTGTAATTAAATCTTCTTTTACTAATTCATAAAGTGAAGTCGGCACCAGCTCATATATTATCGGACGATAGCCGTTTTCTTCTTGTCGTGCGTACTCAATAATAACGTCCTTGTAATCAAACAGTACTTTCTCGTCGTTTATATCCTCGTATTGATAATTTTTATGAACAATAAACATTGTATTATTCATTCTGCACCTCTTTCTAAGCTATTTTCTTTGCGTTCTTTTGGCATTCCATACACATGGGTTGCCCGTAAGTCTCTTTTGAAAAATCATTAACCCTTTTTGTTATTTCTTTTCCGCAGATTGAACAAGTAAGAGTTTCTTCACTATCTGCTTTTTTGCTTTCGGATTTTATATTGGGCTTTTCGTCTTTATTCTGATTGTCTTGATTGTTTATTGCATTTATTACCTCTTCTGCACTTGCAATAGCAGTATCAATCCCGATGCCTAAATTGCCTAACGCTCTACCCCACGCAGAAGTTTCACAGTTTTCAACGAATGATATTTTATTTATGAAAGAACTGCTTTCCTTTTCTTGTGCAATCCCGGTTGCTACAATTACACCGTTTGCATTCTTTATAATGCCTTTAATTGTGCAAACTCCGTTTTCAAGAGAAATAATCTCACTTTCGAGTGTAAAACCCTCATATTTTGGATTATTTCTGAACTCTTTTATTCTTTCGTTAACCTCTACATAAGGTTTACCTTTAATATCAATAGTTTTTAATTTACACATTATTCTGCACCTCTTCTGTTTAGTTCTTTTTGTACCGCTTTTATGTATTTACCGCATCTGAGTTCTTGGGCTAAGTAATACCATTGCATTAATTCTTTGTCGCTCATTGTTTCAAGATTTCCGTATGCAATTTCTAAATCCATTTCTTACCCCGCAATCTTGAAATCAAATGTTTGTGATTTCTTTTCGGTTTTGTAAACATCAAATAAATCCGGGTAGTCAGTTGCAAATAATTTTTGGTCAAAAGTTTTTCTGCTGATTTCTTTCCACCCAAAGATATAATTACCGTATTGCATTTCATTGACTCCGCTCGAAGTCAGCACCGCTTGAAGCTGCAACTCATACTTTTCGATTTCTTTTTCGGTTTGTTTCAGCTCAAACTTCAACCTTGCTTGGACATCTTTTAATTCGTCCATCCGTTTGGTAATCTTTTCTAAATCAATATCCATTTTGCACCTCTTCTTTCTATCTATTTTTTATGCAATTCTTTTATAATTTTCTTTGTAGCTGTCATAAGCTAAATCTTCATATATATCGGGAGTTATCCATTCAATGTTTTCTTCCGTTATTTCAAGAATTTCTTTTATTTCAAGCCCGCCTTGAATTTCCGACTCTGTTTCATAATCAAGAGAGTCAACAGGCTCAAGGTCATTCGAATACCCCTCTAACTTAACTGTACAGGTTATTACCGTGTCATCAGATAAAACGGCTTTTACTTCTACGGGATATTTAGAAATTACGTACATTAGATTATCTCCTCTATTATATTATTGAGTTCATCTATTCTGCCTTTGTTCTTCGCCTCAATAAAGATTTCTACCGCTAATTTGTATAAATCTTTCTCCGGCATTAGAAGATTTGTTTCTTTTAAGTAAGAAGTTTGCAAGTTTGGCATAATTACATCTTCTATTAACTTTCTGCTGTTTTCTTCTTTAATTTCCATAACCCTTTTTGCCAAAGACTCTTGTAGAAGTTCATCTTCCGTATAAAACATAGAGTCTGTACAAAATTTGATTATTTTATTAAACGCTTTTCTTATTTTCATTTTTCTACGCTTTCTTTTCTTACATAGTTCCATAATGCAGTTATAATAATTGCATTTTTCCCAATCCCAAGGCGTTGAGAAATTTGCTTTAATTCATTATTTAATTCTGTTGGAATCCTTAATGAAAATATATCAATATCGACATTTAACATCTTTATACCGCCTTTCTGATATTATAATAGCACCAATCTAGTATAGTGTCAAGTTAGTGTTTGCATTTTTTTTTATTTTCTTATAAAATGTTTACAATTGCATATTTAAATTAAAATCAGGAGATGTAAATGAGAGAAGAAATTCGTTTTACAATGCGTATTGAAGCTGGATTATGGGGCAAAATTAAAGCTCTTGCGACTAATAACAAACGTTCAGCAGCTAAAGAAGTTGAGTTTATTCTGGAAAATTACCTAAAATCACTTGAAGAAAAGGAAAAATAAACTATGGAAAAATTCAAACGATTACCGCAAGTATGGAAATTTATAATAATTTTTGCACTGGCTCAACTGATTTGGAATACTTTATTTTACGGCTTAATTATTTCAATTCTGTATGTAATTATAAGTTGGGGAATTTTGTTATTTTTACCTTGTTTATTAAAATATAAATTCAAGATAAATTTTAACAAAAAGACCGCTTGCTTATATACAATTTTTTCCACTATTATATTGATATTCGGGAATGTCTTTATTGACTTAATTGTAAAAGAGATTTATCCGAATGCCGGTACAACTACAATATGGAATTTGTTAATGATGATAACCCCGTATTATATATTAACAGGCAACCCGATATTCACAATTTTTAAGAAAAAAAATGACTTACCCATAGAGAAAAACGAGGAAAAAGAAGAATGAAGAAGCTCCTTTTAAGTTTATTAATTTTCTTCTCCATGTTTATCTTCTCCGGTTGTTCAATTGGAAATACTCATTATGTCTATTTTAACGAGCAAACGCTGAAGTATCATGAGCTTAATTGCGAATGGGGAATTAAATGTACGGTAAATTGCGTAAAAATCCCGTTAAAAGAAGCAATTGCCCGAGGTGGTACACCTTGTAAAGTTTGCCATTAAAAAGAAAGTTTATATTAAATTATCAAAGTTCAGTCCCTTTGCAGAGGGCGGGCTATACTCCGAATCAGGTTCAACGAAAGGAGAAGAGTATAGCCCTTAATTTTTTGTAACAATTTCCCCGAAAACTATTATTGCAGTTAAGTTTATGGTAAAATTGTTTTTAATTTGTTTAAATCAAAATTCTCCAGTAAGAAGTTTCTTAATACCTCGCTACGTGCTTTTTGCCCTCTTTCTTTGTCAATTTTATCAACAAATGATATCGGTAATGCGATATTAACCACTGTTTTTCTTTCATTTTCCATTTTTGCCCCTTTACAATAATTAATTTACTTTTATGTTTAGTTGTTTTATGTTATTAATTAATAAACCGTTAGTAGGTTAATTAATCCCGTAAATTAATAATACAATTTATATAACCGTAAGTCAATCAGATAAATCATAATAAAACATAAAATCAAGAAGAGAGTTCAAAGATGCGTATTGATAAGAAAAAAGAACAATTACAAAACTTAATAAAAAGAAAAATAACAAATGCTGAAATTGCAAATATTCTGGGTTTAGGAAGCGGACAAGCCGTTTTAAACAGGATTAACAGAGGCACGGAATTAAAAAGTTTTGAAATATTAAAACTCGATGAAGCATTTAAAACTGAAATAAACAAAACAACTTTAAGCAAATCGGGAGCAAACCTTGCATTCTGTGCCGATGATGAAATTGAGAGTAAAATTACTACTAAATTAGGGCGAAAACTGGCAAGTCGATTTGTCGAAATACAATACATAGAAGATTTGGATAATTACAATAAACCCGTTCGTAATCCTTTTGTTACGGAAGTAATTATGGATGCACAAATAATAGTATATAAATGGCATTGTAATATAGAGGATTTACGTATTATTTCTATGTTTGACGATAGTATGGACGGCGGAGAGTATGCAATTAAAAACGGGGATATACTAATTGTTGATACCTCTGTAAAAACTGTTACCGCCAGCGGATTATATCTGTTTCTCATAAATGATAATGAGCTTTATATCCGCCGAATTATAGATACATTCCGCAATTCATATATATTTTCGGCAAAGAAAAATGATTATAAAATATTCGAGGAAGAAAAAACGTTTGAGGATTTAAAAAATGCCAATTTCCGTATTTTAGGAAGAGTTGTTACGGATATTAGTTATACTATATAGCAACTAACAGTAATGAAAAAAAATTGTAAAATGCAGATGTTAATTAATAATAAAAGAGAGGTTAACTGAACTGAAACCCTCTCTTTTTGTTTTATTCCTCCTTTAATTTTTTTCTAAGCCATTTAGCCCCACCGAGCAATTTGAATTTGGCATAATCCGCATCGGTTAATCTGATTGTTCTTCGCTTTGCTAAGTCCTCTACAACGGGGCGACCTGCACCCGCACGCTTTCCGCCACGCATTTATAATTCCTCTATGGGGCAAAAATTTGCATTGTAATTATAAAACCACGTAATAGAAGTATCAGTACAATTTGATAATATAACGTTACCGCTCCCTTGAATAAGTCCGTCCTCTGTTATATATTCACCCTCCGATATATTGTAATATACTTCACAATTCTCTTTTGCGTACTCTTTAGCCTCTTTAAGCGTGTCAAAAACTTTTGCTAAATCGTTTTCAGCGCTTTCAAAGCCATTATTAAATTGTACTAGATAATTTTTCATTTTTTACCCTTTCGTTTTTCTGATTACATTAACACTATAACACCTAATTTGAAAAATGTCAATACTTTAATCTTTAAAATTGTTAAGTTTTTTTCTTTAAAATTAAAAAATAAATCATGTAAATGATTTTACTTACGCAACACTCTGTTATTATTGCTTGTATGGTCAAATAGTAGGCTTGCAAGAGATTTAAGATAATATGGCAGAAAAATACTATAAAAAACTTTCAAGACTTCGAATACAACTTGCAAAAGAAAACGGTTATATTTTTGATAAAGATAGTAAAATTTCCGCAGACAATGCTCAAAGAAGTGCAGGAATTTTAAAAGATTATATTTTTTATCAGTATTTTGCTACAGAAACAGAAAAACAAGAGGATTTAACCGGCGAGCAGCTTGAGGATATAAGTTGCAAAAACAACAAATTTGTTGCGGAATGGAGAGAAGAATCTATTCCGGAAGTAATGTTAAAACCCGTGCAACCTTTAGCCGATAATGCAGATGAAGAAGACTTCAAATTTATTAACTATAATGAGGGTCCAAGTTTAAAATCTACTTTATGCGGCTGTTTATGGTTTGTTGTCGGATATATTATATTAGCATTGGTATTTGCAGCATTAATAAATACGGAAGAAACTACCCCAAATACAACTGTTAAAAATGAACAAACGAAAAGAGAGCCTATTGAATATCAACGTGAGATTTATAATCCTATAATTGAAAATAAAGATGATGAAGAAAATGTAATTACTTCAAGTCCAAAAGACTATAACATAGATATAGAATCAAAAAAGCATTATAAATCTCTCGAACAGATAAGAGAAGAAGATAAAGCATATAAAAAGAGTTTAAAAGCAGCCCAAAAAGCTGCTAAAAAAGCTGAAAAAGAAAAGATAAAAGAACAAAAGAAAACTTTAAAAGAAGAAAAACAACTTCAAAAACAACTTGAAAAACAGGAAAAGAAAAATAAAAAGAAACATGAGAGGAAATAATAATGATTCTGATTTGTATTGTACTTTTAATGTCTGTATCTTTATTTTTACTAATTAAAAAATACAGAAAAATAAAGAAAGAAAACGAACTGTTGAAAGATAAATATTCATTAATTATGAATATTGAAGAAGAGTACAACAAAAAAGCATTAGAATTTGAAGAGCAAGAAAAACAAATTAAACAGCTAAAAGAAGCTTATAAAGAGAAATATAATATTTATTCCGAATTAGAAAAAAAAGTAAAATTATTTGATGACGAATATAAAGCCGCAGATGTGGGAATTTATAAACCCGTATTCGATTTTCAAACGTCAAAAATGTACGAGCAAAAAATAAAAGCAAATTTTGAAGAACAAAAAAGATTATTTAACGAGGGTAAAGCTGTAATTTGTAAAACAAATTGGATTGTATCAGGAAGTAAAGCGAATGGACAAAAAATGATAGAGAAAGAAATTGCTTTGACTTTACTTGCTTTTAATGCTCAATGTGATGAACAAATCAGAAAAATAAGATGGAATAACTTAGGATTAATAGAGCAACGTATTATAAAGCTATATACTAATATAAACAAAAAAAATACTCTACACGATATTGTTATTTCTGAAAAATATCTGCAGCTAAAAAAAGAAGAAATAAGGCTCTTTTATGAATTACAACAAAAAATATATCAAGAAAAGGAAGAAGCAAGAGAAATAAGAGAACAACAAAGAGAAGAGCAAAAATTGCTTGAAGAAGCTGAAAAAGCTAAACAACAAAGAGAAGAAGAAGAAAGACAAAAAGCAGAATTAGAAAAACTAAAACAAGAATTCTATGAAAAAGGGCAACTGGATAAGGCGAAAGAGTGCGAAAATGAACTTATTGAAAAAGATAAAATAATTGAGAAGTTGCAAAGAACAGAATCAAATGCACAAAAAACAAAATTCGGACACGTTTATATTATTTCAAATATTGGTTCATTTGGGGAAAATATTTATAAAATTGGTATGACGAGAAGAAGTGAGCCAAAAGATAGAGTTGACGAATTAGGCGATGCGTCAGTTCCGTTTAAGTTTTTTATTAACGGAATGATTGAAAGCGAAAATGCTCCTGCTCTTGAAACCGAGCTGCATAAAAGATTTGCGGATAAAATCGTTAATAGAATTAATATGAGAAAAGAATTTTTTAACGTTTCTCTTGATGAAATAGAACAAGCAGCAAATGAAATAACCGGCGGCGATATGGTATTTAGGAGATGTTGGGATACTTCATTTTATGAAGATAACGATATGCAGGACTATATACAAACGTTAGAAATCATTAAACAACAAAACAATATTACTTCTGTTAGCCCTCAATCAGAAGAAAATTTGCCGCAAAATATATAGCTTAGAGTGCCTGTTTGGCACAATATTAAGTAAAAAGGGTATTCATTCAAAAATAGAATTAAAAAATACACAATTTTATACACAATTTTATTAAAAAATACACAATTTTATACACAATTTTATTAAAAAATACACAATTATTGATGACGACTTTTTTTATTCAATAAATACAAGGGTTTTAAGGGGTTTGTAATAGTTTGTAATTAATTTGTAAAAATATAAAATGACAAATTATAACAAATTTATAATTTTAAATCTTTAAGGTTTCTTATAAGGTTCCTTATAAGGTTAATTATTAAAGAAAATGCCCTCGCAGAATGCCCGTTAAGGCGGGTTAAATAACTTTCGGGTATAAATCTAACCCGCTTATTAAATTGTCAAAGAACGATTGTTCTTACATAATCAACATTATAGTTATATTTTGTTTCGTAACATTTCTTAACATTTACCTTTTATTAATACGGTTTTTTAATTCCGCTTTAAAACATTCCCTTTTAAAGCAAGCGGTAAAGTACGCCCCTTTAACTCTTACATTCGGGTCTTTACATAAATTCATTACCTGCCAAGCAATTTGCGGATTTCTTTTAACAACGGAACGAGGATTGTAAACTCTCCAGCTTGCTAACGTGTTAACCAAGTAATACCAATCATCTTTGCTGATGAAATTAACAACTCTATCACTACTCATGACATGTTCATGACATATAACAGGTTGTATAACCTCATGACATAACTTCATATCATGGTCATGACCTATCATGTCATGAGAACTAAAACAATAATTTTGCATTATTTCCTCCTTTTTTTATGCAATACAAACTTGACCTGTTGAGGAAAAACCGCTATAATAAATTTATCTTTTTGATTTTTTATGCAATAATGGTCGGCGATTTTCTCAAAGACCTTTTTTCTTATTCAATTTTTTTAAAATGTTAAATTTTGCATGCCTTTTTTAACATTTCATTTCATCATGATACATAGCATGCTAATATTGAGTCAAGGAGATAAAATTACTGTTTTTTTATTAAACTTACAGTAATTAACGGTTAAAAAAGAGGGTTATTGCATGGAAAAAAAGATGTCTGTTTCGGAGTTTGCTTCACTTGTCGGCACTACTCCAAAAACTGTATATGAAAGAATTAAGATTAACGATAAATTACCTGTTAATGAACAGTTAAAAGTCGTAAAAGAACGTATTAACGGTAGGGAAACTACAGTAATTGCAACTAATTCGGAACAAATAAAAATTTATTCGGAAATTTACGGTAAAAATACAGTAAATAACGGTGAATATTACGAAGATGTTACAGTTAATAACGATAATTTTACATCTTATAACGATATAAATTATGTTAATAGTGGTGAAAATACTGAAACTACTAGTAATTTTATTGATAAGTTAATAACAGTAAATGAAAATTACAATAACCGTATTGAACAGAAAAATACGGAGTTAATAACGTTGCAAAAGGAGTTATTGGATGTTAAGAGTAAACAATTATTATTAGAGGATAAAGCAAGCCGTGAGGGCTTGTATTTACAAGAAATAAACACTCTTAAAAAAGATAATAACAGTAAAAATATCGTTATCAGAGTGTTAATTACAGTAATTATAATAATGGTGATGACTATATTAACCGTTACTACTTATTTTGTAACAGTTAATAACCTAAAGGCAAATGAGAAAACAACCGTAAATGAAAGTAATCTTTTTTAAATATAAAGTTTCCAAAGTCAACAAATAATAAAAAAGCAGCTATTAAGCTGCTTTTAATTTTTATTCTCATTTTTTAATTCTTCTAATTTTTTATCTAATACTTTAACCCATTCTTGTTTTATCCGTCTATAGTAAATTACTGTAGGTTCTTTTTGCTCTTTGTTCTTAGAGCCTTTGGGTCTGCCACCGCCACGCCAACCGCCTCGTCCTGATGTAAACTTTTCTTCTTTCATTTTTAAATACCTCTTGATTTTTTTGAGAAATGAGTAATAATATAAATAACGGCAAGAGTGCCGTTAACACCCTGCCACCTCATTAGAGGGTCTTTATGAGAAGAACTAATATTAGTAATAATGTTAGTTCTTTTTCGGTAATTTGAACAAGCATTTTGCCTCCTTTCTTTTGTTCAAATTTTTAGCCGTTATTTATATTTTAATGTTCAATATTTACATCAATATTATAGCATATTATAGTTATAAATGCAAGCATAAAAACTAAAATATTTAAATTTAGGCAATAAAAAACCTGCCGTTAAGCAGGTTGTATTGTTTAATGTGGAGGCTATATGATGTTTATTTAAGTTGATAGTGAGGATAATCTTTGAATGTTTTCCAATCTCCGCCCCATTCTATTTTGATACCCATTAAATCCGCTGTTTTCTTTATGTGTGATGACAGCTGTTTAAACCGCTCTACGTTGTTCCAATCTATCGGATATGGAGCTATATCAACAGCTTCTGAATAACCGCTTTTAGTTGTAGCAGGAATATGACGGGATTTCATTGTTTTAGAAACACCTTTTTTAACATTTATAATTTGTTGTTCTTTAGTTCTAACAGTTTCTATAATTGTAAAATCTAGTGGGGATGTTTCAATCGCCTTTTCCATAAGCAATTTTAAAAAAGGGTGCAATTGCCTATTATTTAATTTCTCAAGTGATTTTTTCCCAAATTTATACATTTTTAATCCCGTCTAATCTATAGTGTGCCGATTTAACACTATCCTCAACTTTTACCATACGTTCTATTAAATTGTTATGTTTATCCTGCTTCTTTTCAATATTGTTTAGTTTTTCCTCAAATTTCCCCATTTTGTAAGATACATACAATGCCTGAAAAAGAACCGTAACCAATATTGCAACTAACCCGACTATCGCTTCGCCCGTCATTATTACCACTTTCTTTTGTTTAAATCTCTGCCAAAAAGTTTTTGAAAATT
>CAVEOW010000003.1:0-15851 GCA_963617295.1 bacterium
AATAAAAAAAGATTCTTTTACAAGTGAGCTTGTAATAACATATCCTACATACATAAAATTAATAATGGATATTAAACACTTTGCAAAAGATGAAAAACCGTTAATAAGACGTATTACATTTGATTTTGAAGATTTTTCGGAAGAAAAATTAACGTCAATTTTAACAGATGTTATTAATGAATTTACACAAAGAATAAACTTGGATTTAATGAAACAGCCGGAATAAAAATGAATAATAAAAGGAAATTATCAATATCATCATCGGCAAAAGGTACAATAAGGAAATCCGTATTACTTGCCGAAGAATTAAATACGGGAATAGAAATAAGCAGATTGCCTTTATACAAAATAAAATGTTTAACACTTGAAGATACAATAAAAATAATAAAATCTGATTTAGAGGGTTTTAAGAACAGAGTAACTTTACACGCAATGTTTTCCGATGTCAATGTTGCAGGGTCTGATGTTTTGCTCCGTGAGCTTTCTCAACAGAGATGTTATCAATCATTTGAAGTAGGAAAGGCTATACAAGCCGAAACTGTTCTTTTTCATACAGGCAATAAGGGAACTCTGCATTATGATTCAATAAAATCTTTTAAAAGGAACTTTATAGCATTTTGGAAAGATTTTATTAAAGAATTTGAAAAGGCAGGTATTATTGCCGTTATTGAAAATGTATTTGAAACAACCCCTCAATATTGTCTTGATTTATTCGAGGGTGTTAATTCACCTAATTTAAAATTAGCACTTGATTGCGGGCATGTGAATTTATATGCTCATGATACAAAAGTTGTTGAATGGATAAAGGCATACGGAAAAAATCTTCATCACTTGCATATTCATAACAATTTCAGAACTAATGACGACCATTCAAATCTTGAAAACGGAACGTTAAATTATGAAGAAATTTTTAATGCTATAAAAGAAGAAAACATAAACCCTACATTTGTTCTGGAGATGTTTACGGAAGAAGACATAAGAAAAAGCGTTGAAATTTTCAATAAATATATGAATTAATTTTCAAGTTTAATTTGTTTTAAACCGAGTCCGTGCAAGTCAATTTCCACTTCCGTAGAGTTTATTGATTCCAATTTTGATTTTATATTGTTATAGTCAATACTCCAAGTACCAAGAAATAAAGGGCTAGAGTTTGTATAGGCATAAGCATAAACGATTAGCCTGTTATGGTCTTCTTTTGACCAACCTATCGGGTAGATATCCCACATATAATCTTTAAGTTCAATTTGTTTATTTTGTCGCCACCAATAAATAATTGCCTCTCGAACTGCACTTAAACGATTAACTTTACCACGTTCAAAATCATAAACAACAATATTGGTTTTCCAAGTTTCTTCTAAATTGGAGCCGATTTTTTCTTTAAAAGCTATTTTTGTACCGTCTATGGACCAATCTATCGGGTATAGTGTCATAAATTGAAAATCTTGAGTTTCATCCATTCCTGAACGTACAATCGGCTTCATTTCCTGTTGAATAACATTTGTGTTGTATAAAATATCATAAGCATCTTCCGTGTTTTTTACGGGAATATAATAAGCTGCACAACCTGTTTGCTTATATTGAGGATAGAAAAATGCTTGAGTATAAACCATTTTTGTTTTATCGGGAGATAAAATTCCGGGAGAACTTACTCTTCTTTGTGCAACAAGTTTTGTTACGTCAAAATTTCTTTGCCCCGGAGGTGTATTATATCTTATAACACGAAATTTAGGGTCAGGCAGAATAATATCTTTTTCAGGCTCAAATATCGGTTTGGGAATTTCAAATTCAGAGCGTTTTTTGTCTGCTGCCATTTTATAGTAATCATCAATAGTAACAGGCTGGTTTGACTTATCAATATTATGCAGATATATTTTTTTTGTCGGTTTTAAATGAAGTTTTGCCCTGACTTTTTCGTTAAGTGTTCGAGGGTCTTTAACTTCAACCTTTTGTTCTGTTTTAGAAGAATCCAATGGCTCCGAGTATAGATACAGCGGGTCAATATCTGCTTGTTTTGAGAATACATTTTGAATGGAACAGAGAAACATCAATAAAAATATTGAAGCAAACAATTTGAACATTAAACAATACCTTCTTTTACGGCCTGTATTGTTGCTTGAGTTCTGTTATCAACATACAATTTTTGTAAAATACTGTGGACGTGAGCTTTTGCGGTCGCAAGCGTAACAACAAGTCGCTTAGAAATTTGTTCGTTACTCAAACCCTCGACTATTAATGCTAATACTTCAAGTTCTTTATTAGTTAATCCGTATTTATTCTTTTGTGATTTTGAATTATTGGCAGATGTTTGTCTTTGAGCAGGCATAACATGTTCTCTTCTGATATTTGAAAGAACAAGCCTTGCTATTGCGGGGTCAAGCCAAGCAGTGCCATCTGAAACCGCCTTTATTGCACTAATAAGCTGCTCTTCATTTGCCCCTTTCATTATGTATCCGTCTGCCCCTGCCGATAGAGAATCAAATACATCATCATCTTCTTCTCTTGATGTGAAGATAAGAACTTTTATATTCGGATTTGATTTTTTTATAAACTTTGTAGCTTGAATTCCGTCCATTTCAGGTAAGCCGATATCCATTAAAACAACATCAGGATTAAGTTTAAGTGCCATATCAACACCTTGTTTTCCGTTTTCAGCTTCCCCTATAAGGTCAAAACCGTCCGTATTTTCAAAAACTAAAGATAAACCGAGCCTTACCATTTTATGATCTTCAACAAGTAAAACTTTTATACCGTCCATACAGGTTCCTCTTTCTTTAAAATTGCGGAATCAAACAGAACAAAGAAAAATTCACTTCCTTTTCCTTTATCACTTTCAAGCCAAATTTTGCCCCCGTGGGCGTCAATTATTTGCTTAGATAAGTATAATCCCAAACCTGTACTGATAGAACGTTTTTCTTGTGTTCCTCGTGAAAACCGTTTAAACAGTTTAGGAATATCTTTTTTGTAAATACCCTCACCGTTGTCTTTAATGGAAAATCTCAAATCCTGACCGTCTATTTCAACTCTGACTTGTATTAACCCACCGTTTTGAGTATATTTAATCGCATTCCCGAGCAAGTTTATAATAACACGTCTGATTTCATTTCTATCAGCAAGCACAGGTGCGGTATCTAAGTTTTTGTAATTTTTTTCGATTGTTTGTTCTTTTTTATGTGCAATAGGTTCAACTTGAGAAATGCACTCATCAACCAAAGTTGCAAAATCAAAAGGTGTTTTTACTAATTTTAAATGCCCTGCTTCATATTTATAGACCTCTAAAAGAGTATTAACAAGCCCTAACATATCTTCATTACTCTTTTTCATTGTTTCTAAGAGCATTCTTTGTTTATCCGTTAAATCTCCCAGCTTGCCGTTTAAGAAATATTCCAACGTTTGAATTGCAGCTACGGAAGGAGTTCTTAAATCGTGAGTTAAAGTCGCAATAAAATCTTCTCTTAAACGTTCCATATCTTTTTGCATATTTACGTTTCTGATAACAAAAACATATTTACCGTTTTCATTTTCTGTTTTAGGCGGAATATAAGCACAGCTTAATTCTACCGGAATTTTGTCCCCGTTAACCGCATTTACAATATCTATTTCTCTTAATAATTTTTCGTCTTTTACTTTAAAAACATCTTCCCAATCAACTTCTTTTGAAATGAAAAGTTCTTGAGCTTGTTTATTTCTAAATATTTCTTCCGATAAACCAAACATCGTTTCGCATGCAGGATTTGCACTCAAAACTTTGTTGTCCTCGGTGAAAATAATAATTCCGTCAGCACAATTATTGATTATTGCACATAATTGTTCGTTCATTTCAATAATATCAGATGTTTTTTCCTTAACCAATTCTTCAAGGTGAGATGAGTATGCTGATAGCTGCTTATTTTTTTCTTCAAGTGAAGATACTAATTGAGAACGTTCATAAGCATTTTTTATATTTATAATAAGTTCATCATTATCCCAAGGTTTTTCAATGTATTTATATAACCCGACCTCATTAATTGCCCTTATTGCCTTTTCTTTATCGGCATATCCTGTTAGCAATATCATACTTGCGTTAGGGTATAACTTTCTTGCTTGAGATAAAAATTCTAACCCGTCCATTTGTGGCATTTTGAAGTCTGAAATTATAACATCTCTCGGATTTGTTTTTAAATACTCAATAGCTTCCGTCGGGCTGTTGAATACCGCAACATCCGTAAATCCTTCTATATTTAATAATATTTGTAACGAAGACGTTACTGTATTTTCATCATCAAGAATTAAAATTTTGTACGCAAAAGACATCTGATTAAAATCTCCCTATTAAAATAATAGTTTAGAATGTATAAATAGACAAATATTTTACAATTATTAAGCGTTTAAGGTTATATTATTTGTTTTTTCTGCAATATTGAAATATTTACGGAAAATCGTTATTATAAAAGTATGGTATTTATGAAAAAGTATATTCTTAAAACGGTTTTATTTCTTATTATTACAGGCTTTATAAGTCAAATTTGTTTTGCTTCAAATCTGTCAGACGCTGAACAATTTTTAAGAAAAGCTAAAACGACACAAATTGAAGAAAATCAATATGATTTATTAAATGAAGCGAGAAAAATTCTTGAAAAAGAATACGAAAATGACCCCGGAAATAAAAGAATTTTGTTGGATTTATCAGAGACCTTTCAACTTATAGGAGATAGAGCGGAAGCTAAATTATATGTTTTAAAAGCGTACAATATGAATCCGTCGGATTCTAAATTGCAAAAGGCAATGGGGGATTTTTTCTTTAGTTTTCAAGAATATTCAACCGCAATTGAATACTACAAAGCTGCTTTAGCGTCAGGACTCTTAAAAGATTACAAAACTAATATTCAAGTGGCAGAGTGTTATGAAAAACTGGGAGATGTTGAAAATGCTGAACTTTATTATAAAATAAGTCTTTATCTAAATCCTGATTCAAGAGAAGCGAAAAATAAACTTAATGAATTTGAATCGGCAAGACATCCCGATAATACTGAACAACTTGAAAAAGCAAAATACAAATACCTGTTCAAAGACAAGCCTCTTTCAGAAGAAGAACAAACAGAAAAAGAAGTTGCTGAAATTATAGAACAAATTAATAAGTAACTTAGTTTTTTGAATACTCATTTATTGCAGATTTTGCCCTTAAATATTCTAAAATAGCTCCGCCGATTTCTTCCGTCGGATCAAAAAACGGTGAATTAGGCATAAATGTTTGCCGTAACATCATTTTATTTAACGGACCGAATGCGTCAGGAACAAGTGTCTTTCTGTAAATTCCCGATAACATAACTTGAATGTTAGGTGAGGGCGTATCATTAAATCTTGAAATTGTCGGATACATTTTGTCTATCCCCTTTACACCTTTATCAAGCATTTTATCCAATACTTGTAATCCGTCAAGAACTTGCTCTTCTGTTACTGCGGTTCTTAAAAATGTATCAATATACGGAAGTGCCTCTTCTCTTGTATTTACAAGTTTTTCTGTTCTATCTTCATTATATGTACAGTAATTACGTTGATAAGACGGCAGAGAAACTCCTTGCCCCAATTGCGATACATAATTGTAAATAACAGGATTTATCATCATCGGGAATCTCCTTATGCGTAAACGTACGGTGGACCGTTTTTGGTTTCCACAAGAATATTTTCTGCGAGCTGCTTTAATTCTTCTTTTGTCTTTGTTCCGCTCATTGCCTGCTTTTTAAAGTTATCAACCAACGGTGCATTTGCACTTTCTTTCTTAGCTTTGAAGTTTCTTATTTCAACATCAACAAGACGTTTTCTTAAATCTAAATCCGTTTTTGCATTTTCTTTCAAAACGGCAACATCTTTTATTCCGTCAAGCATTTGTTTCATAGAATAGCTGAATGCACTCGACATCGTAAACGCAATGAATATGTATTTTGTAAATTTATTTTTAGGATTTAAAATCCAGTTGTACAAGTGACCACGGGGTTCATCAATATAGCAGTAGTACTGTATTTTTTTAGGAATACCGCCTAACGCTACAGGAGCGTCTGCAAATATTGTTTTGGTTGATTCTTCTACTGCATCTATCATTCCTTGAATTTCACTTTCAGGTAACTTAAATTTACTGCCGACTTCTCTTATAAAAGACGGTTTAGCCGAAATAGATTTTAAATATTCAAGAACAGACGGTAAATCTTTTTTATCACCCTTTTCACTCAAATTTTTAATTGTATCTATTGTTCTTTCTGTTAAGTTATTTGCAAAATTGTTTGAATATTCTGCTGTTTTTTTCAGATTTGAAAGGGTTATTTTACCTGCAGCAAAGGCGGCGGCAATTACCCCTAAACCAAGTAACGGATATAATATATCTTTTCCGATTTTCTTTTTAGATGTTTTTTCTTCTTTCACATTTTTATTTTCATCTGACCCTTTAAAAGATGTTGTTAATTGAGATAAAACATTTGTTTCTTTATATCCTTGTTGCAGCGGTTTTCCTTTTGTTTCATTTGAATTTAAAATGGCTTCAAATGTTTGTACATTTTTATTCATTAAATCGTTTACAACATTTAATTTTCCTGAGAAAGAATCTTTTTCTACGTCAATAAGGTTTTCTTGCAATTCGGTTTCGATATCAGCAGACTTTTTCTTAACCCAAACATCTTTTACTCCGTCAATAAGATTTTTTGCGGCAAGGGTTATTCCGCTCATTGCAAATACTGCAACTACACCTAACATATTTTTGAAGCTCGGATCTCTTAAAGCCCTATAAATGGCGAATTCAGGTTCTTCTTTAATGTTCATGTTAATAGCTAAATCGGGCAATTGTTCAAAATTTCGAGTATTTAAAATTGCTTTTGATGACTTTTTGAGTAGAGCAGTAAGTCCAAGACAACTGCCTAAAATAACTCCTGATACAGCCAATGTCGACAGTAAAACTTTTTTTACATCAAATGAACTTTCTTTTTTCTTTTCTTCTTCTGTTTTCGGAATTGAGTAATAATTTTCACTATCACACACCAACAAAGAATCTTGCATATCATGCAACGATATATAATCGGCTTTGTTTTGATTTCTTAAATAATTATTTAAAATAACACCTTTTATTGTATTATTCATTGCTTTTTCTGCACTTGGGGTTTTTGGCTCTTTTATTTTTTTAGTATTTGCCTGTTTTATCCTTAGAAGTTCGAATGTCATCCCTATCCCTTTTCTTGTTTATTTTTAATATTTTTACAAGGTACTTCTTCAGTTCTCTCGCTTTAAAAACGGCTAACTCGTCATCATTTTTGTAATTTTCACCGTTCTCTTCCGTAATAAAAAACATAAAGAATTTTTTTGCCGGTTTTTTTAAATTTTCAGTAACTTTTTTATCAACAAAATTTTTAATATCACCTAACAAGGCAACCAATTTTTCACCTGCATTTTGAATTAATAAATTAAGATTTTTTTGAAACTCTGCCATCTTCATCATTACTTTGGGAATTTGTGATATCAAATTCAAAATCGGATTAATAATCAAATTCGAAAGAATTTGAACCGGTACTTTTAATGCGGTAGGCAAAGAATTTTGTATATTTTGAATATTTGCTTTGATTTTATCTGCAAGATTACTTATTGTTTGTTGAAGTTGTTTTGCTGTTTCTATTTGTCTGTCGAAGCGTTGTTGAGCATTTTCGGCTAATGTTTTTTCGGTTTGCATGTGCATCCAAGCCGAATAACATTTTAAATAGGACCATTCACCTGATCTCATCGGTTTGGTCATTTTAGTATCTTGAGTTCGACCTCCGCCGCCACTCATTTTTTGACTGCAGGCAGGACACATTGCCGGCGGTAAACCGTGCGGACATAACCCTGCTTTATTAGAAGATTGTGAAACCGGTGCTGACATAAAAAATTTTTCCTATTTTTTCAATAAGGAACTCATTACTACCTCATTTTATCATTAATCAAGTACCGCAATTAATAACACAATGGAGTATACCGACTATAACGGCCGCGTTCCGGCAAAGGAATTTCACCTTTATTTCCTCATTTATTAAGATTATAATAGCACAATTTTAATATTAGTAAATAAATACAAATTATATACTTTATAATGATTGGAGTATATTCATTCAGTTCATAAAAAATGCTTTAAACATTAAATCTGAAGTGAACAATGTCGCCGTCTTGAATTACATAATCTTTACCCTCAAGACGAGTAACTCCTCTTTCTCTTGCAACTGCATAAGAACCTGCGGAAACGAAATCATCATATCCTGTTACTTCGGCTCTGATAAATCCCTTTTCAAAGTCTGTATGAATTACACCTGCAGCTTTAGGAGCTTTTGAACCTGATTTAACCGTCCAAGCACGAACTTCTTTTTCTCCTGCTGTTATAAATGTGGTTAAATCAAGCAATTTGTAAACTGATTGAATCATACGTTCAATGCCTGAGCTTTCAACTCCTAAATCTTTTAAATAGTCTTTTGCTTCTTCTTCCGATAAATCAACAAGTTCAGACTCAATCTTTGCAGAGATTACAACTACATCGGCACCTTGTTTTGTTGCATATTCTTTTACTTTATCAACATAAGCATTGCCTGTTGCAAGGTCTGTTTCACTAACATTTGCGGCATATATAACAGGTTTTATGCACATCAATTGAGATTGTCTTGCAATTTCAAGCTCATCGCCCTCAAAATATTTTTCGGGATTAATAAATGTAGATTCAGAAATTAAATCATATAATTTTTTCAAAACGCCATGTTCCATAATAGCTTGTTTATCACCGCATTTTGCTACTTTTCCTACTCTGTCGATGCGTTTTTCCAATGAAGCCATATCTGCCAGAGCTAATTCCGTATTAATAATTTCAATATCATCAAGCGGATTTACTTTCCCTGAAACGTGAATTGTATTTTCATCATCAAAACATCTTACAACTTGTATAATTGCGTCAACTTCTCTTATATTTGCCAAAAATTGGTTGCCAAGCCCCTCTCCTTTGCTTGCACCTTTTACAAGACCTGCAATGTCAACAAACTCAATTGCTGTAGGGATAACAACATTTGTTTTTACCAAATCTTTTAAAACAAATAATCTTTTATCGGGAACATTTACAACACCAACATTCGGTTCAATTGTACAAAACGGATAATTTTCGCTTTGTGCATTTTTAGATGACGTAAGTGCGTTAAATAGTGTTGATTTTCCTACATTCGGTAGTCCGACAATTCCTGCTCGTAACATAAATATTCCCTTTCAAACTATTTAAAGAGTAATATAAACAAAACCTCTAATCAAGTTGCAATTATCCGCAGATTGTCGTGTTATCGGTGAATTTTATTTCAAAAAGAGTACCTTTAGGCAAAGAAACATGCCCACCTTTTTTAAAGATGGAAATTACCGGAGAAATTATAATGTTTACATCATAAACAATTGCTCCAACCAGAAACGGAATTGGCGAAAGTAATCCTATTATTGGGATATCTCCCATTTTTTTTGCCGCTTTTTTTGAAGAGTTGTAGAATTTTTTACCTCCTGCGGAAGACTTTACACAATTTGTCCAATAGCTTCTTTTGCCTTTTATGTTTCCAAAAGGAACTTTGCTGTAATTTGCAAGCATAATTTTTGTTTCTATCGGGCTTCTTAATCCGTTAAAGTAGATTTCATCAACTTGGAGAGCAACAAGTCCGCCATTTCCTGTAATTTGCGGAGTGTGAGAATTTATAATTCTGCCTTTAAAAATTGTGCCTGCAGGAATTATTTCACCCTCTTTTGTTGTAAACCCGTTTCTTGCGGAAAAAGATACTATACTGCCTTTGGGCATATAATCAGTAACTTTTGAATTTAGAGCCAACTCTACCTTTGTACCGTTTTTTATTTCGTATTTTTTACCTGTCGGGTTATATTGAGGTTTTTCAGGTATTTTTACTGTTGATGTTGATGGACTTGGTTTTGCATTAGGGAGCGACGGCAGAGTTGAATTTTCTACATTATATTCTTTTCTGATATCAGAATCTATTGAATCATCAAGAATTTCAACCGCAAAAGTGCCGTTGCAAAAAAATAATAATAAAATAATTACAAATAATTTCCTCATAACCTTATTTTATTATGATTTTAATAATTTTGACTCAATTGAATGAGGGATTATGCATTTTATTCTTATATATTTAAAATAGTATAAACAAAAAAGACTCTCTCTTGAGAGCCTTTTTGAAATTTTTATGTTCAAGTTTATTTTTCGTATTTTTTGAAAATCAAAACTGCGTTACATCCGCCAAATCCGAATGAGTTAGACAATGCAACATTTACATCAGCTTTTCTCGGTTTATTCGGAACGTAATCTAAGTTTGCAACCTCAGGGTCTTGGTTTTCCAAGTTAATTGTCGGAGGGACTACTCCGTTATCAATTGCTTCAACAGATACAATTGCTTCAACTGCACCTGCAGCTCCAAGCATGTGTCCTGTTTCGGATTTTGTAGAGCTTACGAGCAATTTTTTGTTTTGTTCTTTGTCCCCGAATACTCTTGCAATCATATTTGATTCTGCAATATCACCAAGGTGAGTGCTTGTTCCGTGCGTATTAATATAATCTACATCTTCAGGTTTTAATCCTGCATCTTTAAGAGCATATCTTACAGCATATTCCGCACCTCTGCCCTCAGGATCAGGTGCTACCATATCATAAGCGTCAGAGCTTTGTCCGTATCCTGCAACTTCTGCGTATATTTTAGCCCCTCTTCTTAAAGCGTGTTCAAGTTCTTCAAGAACTAATACGCCTGCACCTTCTGACATAACAAAACCGTCACGGCTTACATCATAAGGACTTGAAGCTTTTTCCGGAACTTCATTTCTTCTTGAAAGTGTTCTTGCACTGGTGAAAACACCAATGCCGAAATCGCATATAGCGTGTTCACAACCGCCTGCAAATACAACATCAGCATCTCCGCATTGAATTGAACGGAAGGCATCTCCAATTGAATGAGCCCCTGTTGCACAAGCAGTTGCAACTGTTTTAGAAAGTCCTTTTGCACCAATTCTGATTGAAATTCTACCTGACGGCATATTAACAATCATCATAGGAACTGTGAACGGAGAACATTTGTGATATCCTCTTTCTAACATAATTTCATGGTTTTTAGAAATTGTATCTAATCCGCCTGCTGCAGAGCTGACGATAACTCCAACTCTAAACGGATCTTCTTTTTCCATATCAATTTTTGAATCTTTGAATGCTTCATCAGCTGCAACAATTGCATATAAAATGAATCCATCCATTCTTTTTACTTCTTTTGCGTCAATATAATCTTCGGCATTAAATTTCGGTACTTCTCCACCGATTTTTACCAAGTGTTTATCTTTATCTAAAGAAGTAAATTTTATACCGCTTTTTCCTTCGGAAACATTTTTCCAAAATGTATCAACACCGAGTCCGTAAGGCGACACACAACCCATGCCGGTTACAACAACTCTTCTCTTTTCCATCTCTCAATCCTCCCTAATCTGACTATTTGAGGTTTTCTCTTAGTGTAATAATAGCACTTCCGATAGTCATGCCCGCACCAAAGGCACAAATCAGAACTTTACACGGCAGTGTAATTTGTCCGCTCTCAATTCCCTCTCTTATAGCTGACGGAATTGATGCTGCTGATATATTACCATACTTTTGAATATTTGTAACTACCTTTCCTTGGGGGAAATGTAAACGTTCACTTAAAGCCTCTATCATTCTGAGGTTTGCTTGGTGTGGAATAAAGTAATCTATATCATTTGATGTTTTTCCTGCTTTTTCAAGCAAATACTTAACTTCCGCAGGAATTTTTTGCATTACAAATTTATAAACTTCACGACCTTGCATAAGAATGTGAGTCGGGTGTTGTTCATTCTTCTCTGCAAGCGGGCAATTTTCGTTTGGCATATCAAGTGAAATCAAATCTTTATGATCACCGTCCGCAACAAGGTGAATATACTCTATATCATCGTTGTCATCTGTTCTTTCAAGGACCGCTGCACCTGCTCCGTCGCCAAACAATACACATGTTGAACGGTCTGACCAATCAACAAATTTTGATGTTGCGTCGGTTGATACAAGCAATATCTTTTCGTACATGCCTGAATTTATGTATGCTTTTGCAATACTCATTCCGTATATAAAGCCTGAACAAGCTGCTTTTATATCAAATGCGGCAGCATTTTTGCAACCGAGTGCAGCTTGAATTTCGCATGCCGCTGACGGATATGCTCTATGCGGAGAAGAAGCCGCAACAATTATCAATTCGATATCAAGAGGGTTAACTCCTGATTTATCAATAACTTTTTTTGCCGCTTTAATACCCAGCATTGTGGCATTTTCTTCGCCTGATACAACACGTCTTTCTTTAATACCGGTACGTTGGCTTATCCATTCGTCATTTGTTTCAACGATTTTTGCCAAATCATCATTGGTTACAACTTTTTGCGGTACGCAAAAATCAATAGCCGAAATTTTTACATTATTACTCATATTTTTTCCTTATTCTACGGTTAATTTTGGTAAGCACATTGCTCGCCAATTTTTAAAGCCTCAAAGTTTAATTTTAATAAATCTTGAGATTTATGTGCGAATACTTTTTTTACTGCATTTTGCAAAGTTGTTAACGACAAATTTTGCAAATGTGCAAATAATCCCAGTGTTACCATGTTTGCGGTTTTTATATCGCCAAGGTCTTTCGCTTTATCTGAAATTTTAGCAAAAACATAATTAATGTCACTTCTTGGTTTTGTCATTTTTACCAAAGATGAATTTACAATTATTGTTCCGCCTTTTTTTAATTTTTTTATAAATTTATCAAATGAAAGTTGGTTTAAAGCTATAACCATGTCAGCTTCCGTTTTGTTTGCACAAACTTCATCTTCGTCGTTAACAACAACTTCGCAATTAACTTCTCCGCCTCTCATTTCTGCGCCGTAACAAGGGCAGCATATTACGTTTTTATCTTCAAGCATAAAAGCATTAGCAAGAATTGTTCCTGCAAGAATTACTCCTTGTCCGCCAAAACCCGCAATTATAACATTTCTTTCCATTATTTTCCCTCCGTAATATCTTTGAATACACCTAACGGATAAACTTTTGTAAGCTCTTCTCTTATATGTTTATGAGCATTAGCAGGTGTCATTTTCCAGTTTGTCGGGCAAGCCGAAAGGATTTCCACAAAACCGAATCCTAAACCTTTCAATTGTACTTCAAATGCTTTTCTTATTGCTTTTTTCGCCTTTATAATTGCAGCCGGAGAATCAAGTGAAACTCTTGCTGCAAATGCTGTGCCGTCGCAAAGTGCAATATGTTCTGTAACTTTTAACGGATATCCGTAATATTCCAAGTTTCTTCCATGCGGAGATGTTGTTGTAACTTGATTTAAAACGGTTGTAGGTCCTAATTGACCGCCCGTCATACCATATAAAGTATTATTTATACAAATTGAGGTTATTTTTTCTCCTCTTGTTGCTGCGTGGGTTGACTCTGCTAAACCAATAGAGGCAAAATCCCCGTCCCCTTGATATGTAAATACGAAACTATCCGGTTTTGCTCTTTTCATTCCTGTAGCACAAGCTAAAGCTCTGCCGTGAGGTGCCTCGACACAATCAACATTTAAAAAGTCATATAAAAATACGGAGCAACCGACCGAAGCAGGAGTTAGAGCCTTTTCTTTTAAGCCAAATTCATCCAGCAATTCTGCAACTAATCTTATTGCTACACCGTGGTCGCAGCCGGGGCAGAATGTATAAGTCATATCTTTTTTTAATGATTTTGGAATACTAAATGTTTGCATAACTTACACCTCCGATTTTTAATGCTGCTTCGGTTATTTCATCAGCATTTACCCATTTGCCTGTAGGTCTGCCGAAATGTGTAACATTTGCATTTCCGTTTACTGCAAGTTTAACATCTTTTGTCATTTGTCCCATGTTCATTTCAACAACCATTATATTTTTTATTTTTTCCGATAATTCAGATAATCTCTTGCTTGGGAACGGCCAAAGCGTAATCGGTCTGAATATTCCTGCTTTAATACCTTTTTTACGAAGTTGTTTTGCAGCTGCTCTTATATTTCTTGTCATAGAACCGAAAGCAACCAATAACAATTCCGCATCTTCGGTATTTTCTTCTTCAAACATAACTTCATGTTCTTCAATATAAGCGTATTTTTCAAATAACTTATAAATATGTTCGTTGTGCTTATCCTGATTAACTTCTAAAGAGCGAATTTTTCTTGCATCTCTGCCTTTAGCACCTGTTAAAGCCCAAGATGAATTATCAATTTCTTCATAAGGGTAGTCGTGTAAAATTGCAGGCTCCATCATTTGTCCCAATGAGCCGTCAGATAATAAAATTGTCGGATTTTTATATTTATGAGCCAAATAAAATGCTTTGTATGTTAAATCGATACTTTCTTGAACAGAAGCAGGAGAAAGAACAATTGTTTTATAATCGCCGTTTCCTCCGCCTGTTACGGCTTGATTGTAATCACCTTGTGCAGGGAATATGTATCCAAGTCCCGGTCCTGCCCTCATGACACTTATTAATACAATAGGAAGTTCGTCAGAAGCAGCATAAGACATTGACTCTTGCATAAGCCCTATTGCACAAGATGAAGATGATGTCATTGCTTTGACACCCGTTGATACTGCTCCTAAAACCATGTTTATTGCGGCAACTTCACTTTCTGCACATACATAACCTCTGCCGAGTGCAGGCATTGCATCCGAAAGATATTCACCAATTTCTGTCTGCGGTGTTATAGGATAACCAAAATAGCAATCGCAGCCTGCTTTTACTGCAGCTTTTGCAATTGCATAATTTCCTTTTAAAAGTTCTTTTTCCATTATTTGTTAACCTCTGTTATTGCTAAATCAGGACAACTTATTGCACACATTGCACAACCTGTACATTTGTTGTCTGAATTAACAAATTCTACAATATTATTCCCCGTTTTACCCGAAACATTTGAAACTTTTATCAGCTTGTTAGGGCAAGCTTCAACACACAAATAGCAAGATTTGCACTTTTTCGGGTCTATCACTACATTAGGCATGTCTTTATCCTCTCATTTAATAACCGATACACGTTGTTTTGATATTTCTTTCAAGATGTTACGGTTTACGATAACCATATTATCCCGTACACAATACTAAGTCAATAAGTGTTTTTTATATATTAATTTTAGTAATAATTACTTTATTACTTTGGTAACAAATACTTTGTAAAAAAATAACAAATATCGGACTTCCAAAAGTTGACAAAAGGGTCTGTAAGTTATAAAGTACACTAAAGAAAGGTGGGTATATGGCTAATAAAGAATATATTGAAAAGATTATGCAGTATCACTGTCCAAGGTATGAGGAACTCCCGCCTGTTGCCTTATACACCGACCAACTAAAAGAATTGCTTGAAATGTACCTTTCAGAGTTTGAAATTCCGGGGGAAGAAAAATTCATAACTCCGACAATGATAAGTAACTACGTTAAGCAAAAAATTATTCCGCCGCCCGTAAAGAAGAAATATGACAGAGATCATATTGTATATTTAATTGTAATAGGAATTTTTAAACAAACTCTTAATATATCTGATATAGGTGTTTTAATCAGAATGCAAAGAAGACTCTATCCTGTTGATATAGCTTATAACTTCTTCTGTACGGAACTTGAAAATGCTCTAAAAGCGGCATTTTGTACAAGAGATTTTTCTAATAAAAACAGTGCAGACAGAGTAACTGTTTTATCAGAACTTGTGCGTTCTGCATTAATGGCTTTTGCTAATAAAATATATGTAAAGAAAAATATTTATCACAGAAAACAAAAAACATTTAGACGATAAATGACAGTTAACGATATCTTTTTTT
>CAVEOW010000003.1:15861-17482 GCA_963617295.1 bacterium
AAAAAACATTTAAAGCTGATAACTAATTTTAAAATATTTATATATTATATATATGTATAAAAATATTATTTCTATTATATAATCTAATCAAAAGAGGAAATAATATGAGTATAAAAGCACCAAAAGGAACAAAAGATATATTGCCGAGCGAGATAGCAAATTGGCAGAATATTGAAAAAATTGCAAATGATGTTTTTTCAAAAGCAAATTTTAAAGAAATAAGAACTCCGATTTTTGAAGATACTGATTTATTTGAAAGAGGAGTCGGAGATACAACCGATATTGTAAATAAAGAAATGTACACTTTTATTAAGAGTGACAGAAGTCTTACACTTCGCCCAGAAAATACGGCAGGGGTTGTAAGAGCCTACTTGGAACACAACTTTTACAGAGAAAGTCCCCCTATAAAATTGTGGTATAAAGGTCCAATGTTTAGATACGAAAGACCCCAAGCGGGAAGACAAAGACAATTTCACCAAATAGGTGTTGAAATGTTTGGTATTCAGGATGCATCCGCAGATGCAGAATGCATTTTGCTTGCAACAGAATTTCTAAAGGCATTGGGACTAAATGATTTAGTGGTTGAAATCAACTCTTTAGGTTGCTCTACGTGTCGTAAAGAGTATAAAGACCAATTAAAACAAGCAATTGCCCCATTTTTAGACGGACTTTGTGAAGATTGCCGAAACAGATATGAAAAAAATCCGCTAAGAATACTTGATTGCAAAAATGAAGAGTGTAATCGTTTGTTTGAAGAAAATCACTTAAAAGAAAAGGTTTTAGGCATAAAACTTTGTGATGAGTGCTCAACTCACTATACAAAATTAAAAAAATATCTTGATATTTTAGGTATCAAATATGTTGAAAATACTTTCTTGGTAAGAGGTTTGGATTATTATACAAAGACTGTATTTGAAATAAAATCAAATTCATTAGGCTCTCAAAATGCGGTATGCGGTGGCGGTCGATATGACGGTTTGGTTGAAACTTTAGGCGGTCCTCATACCCCTGCAGTCGGTTGGGCAATGGGTATTGAAAGATTGAATTCTTTAATCCCGCAATTAGAAACTAAATTAACAGATTTCTATGTTGTATCCGATAATCAGGAAGAAGCAGTGAAACTCGTAGCAAAATTGCGAAGAAACGGTTTCAGAGTTGATTTTGATTACAATACAAGAAAATTTGCAAAACAACTTGAAAAGGCTTCTAAAGTTGCAAAATATGCTGTAATATTGGGTGAAGATGAAATAAAAAATAACTTCTTTACCGTTAAAAACTTAGCAGAGGGAACCCAAGAAAAGTTAACATTTGAGCAACTTTGCGAAATTAAATAATAACATTTTTCACTGCGGAAAGTTCTTCAAAAGAGGCTCCTGCCTCGGCGAGCTCTTCCGCAGTTATTCCAAAAAGAGAGATTAATCCGAGTATTTCATCCGAAACACTATTTTTTCTGATTGCATTTATTACATCAGAAATAACTGTCTGCCGTTTAATAACGGAGCCGATTTTTTCATTATTTTTTGAAAAATTTCTCTTTTTTGATTTGCCCATATAAACCTTTTTTAAAATTTTATAATTAAATTGTATTTCATAATTATTTAAATGATACATTAACCATTTT
>CAVEOW010000004.1:0-11743 GCA_963617295.1 bacterium
GCATCATGGTATAACAGTACAAAAGAAAATATCAGAGAATGGGCAGATAAGTTAAACATTGTCGGTAACGACAGAAAAAATATACTTGTAGGAAATAATTCTACCAATATAATATGGGCCGGTAAAGGTAATGATGTATTAAAAGGCGAAGGCGGTAATGACATATTATATGGTGAAAGCGGAAATGATACATTATACGGTGGTGCAGGTGATGATACACTCTATGGCGGAAGCGGAAATGATACTTATATTTTTGAGGCTCAAAAAGAATCTCAACATGATGTAATTTATCTGGGTTCCGGCAAGGATAGAATCCAATTCGATATCTTTGATCACAGGAATAATACTTATGTTGATTCTCAAACCGGAGAAAAAATATATTCTGAATCATCTGAAATTGATAAAGAAAATTATAAATTCGGAAATGATAAAGGTGATTTAGTTATTCATTATAAGTCCAGATATACATACATCGATTACAAAGATTCATCTAATAATTATACGGGTGAATGGATTGATAATACAATTAAAATCGTTGATTACTTTAAAAAAGGTCTTTATAGTAATATCGAATGGTTGTTAACTTCTGAAAACTATGGTGAACTTACTAAAAATTCAAAACAATTCCTTAGAGATATATTAAATAAATCAAACATATACTATGTTACCGAGCAGGAAAAAGATAACAAGGTAACAGGGACTAAGTTTGCTGATTTAATTACGGGTGGAAATAAAAACGATTATATCTCGGGCGGAAATGCAAATGATACTTTAAATGGCGGAGCAGGAAATGACACCATTAAAGCAGGCAGCGGAGATGATGTTGTTTATGGTTCATACGGTAATGATAAAATATACGGTGAAAAAGGTTCTACCCAAATTGTATATAACAGTGGTATAACCGGAAATGATACAATATATTCCGGCGGCGGTAAAGACACTATTGACCTGACTGAATATACGAGAGATAATTTAACCTTTGTAAAAGCAGGTAATAATCTTGTTATTACTTATGATAAAAACAACGGAAGCTCTATTACTATTGCTGATTACTTTAAGAAAAAAGGTAACGTATCAGTAAAAAACATTAAACTTGCGTATGATTCTGTTGCAGAACGCTATGATAACATTACGCTTTATAATGAATATGCTGATATTCTGGCAAAAACAAAAGAAAACAATCAAAGTGAAAAAGCTAATTATTCAAAATCAAATGTCGGACTTGAGCTTACAGGTTCTTGGGGCTATGAAACAATTACCGGAAGTAAGTTCGCTGATAAAATAAATGGCGGTGGCGGTAACGACGTAATATACGGCGGTAACGGTGATGACACCCTTATTGGCGGTTTAGGTGATGATAAGTTGTATGGTCAAGCAGGTGATAACACATATAAATTTGATTTGATATCAAACGGCAACGATACAATTTATACATCAGGCAACGGAAAAACTATTATAGACTTTTCTGATACTGATTTAGAATTTAATAATAACGGTGTTGCAGGCGGATATGACAAATTTGCATATACAAAAGTCGGCAATGACTTATTGATTAAATACGCTAAAACAATCGATTTATATGATATAAGCTCAATAAGAATATCAAACTTCTTTAAATCTAAGGGGGATTTTGTTCTTGTTGATAAAAATCATAACTTGGCAAGTGCATTGAATGTTAAAGATTTTACAATATATTTCCAAGGTTCTGATACAAAGAAAAATAAAATAACCGGTTCACAATATAATGATTATATTATCGGCTATGGTTATAACGATACTTTAACCGGCGGTAATGGTGATGATACTCTTATCGGCGGAAAAGGTAATGATGTAATCACAGGCGGGGCAGGTCATAACGAAATTCAATATGCAAAAGGCGACGGAACAGATACTATAAACCTTACAAAAGGTGAAAACTTAGATATTAAATTATCAGGTTACTCAGATTCTTCGTCTTTCAAATATACAATATCAAAAAATGATTTATTGATTTCTGACGGAACAGATACAATATTGAGATTAAAGAACTTTGGAACAAAAGATGTTACAAATAATGCTAACGCTAAAAAGGGTATTCAAGACACAAGTTCGGTAAAATTGTATGTCGGAAATGATGTAATTGATTTGAGAACAGATAAATTATTTGAAGATTATACAAACTTTACAACAAAAAAATACAGTTATAAAGGAAACTGGCATTCGGAATTAATTGATGCTTCATCTTTAAATGAATTTGTTCCAAAAAATGATAAAGGTGCAAACATCAATGCCGGTGCAGGAAATGATACAATAATAGGTTCATTCTATAATGACACAATTAATGGTGGTGACGGTGATGACGTTATCTATGGCGGTTTTGGTATAAATAAACTTGATGGCGGAAACGGCGATGATACTTATCATATCTTCACTCAAAGACCTGACGAATACTTGGAAAAATTAGATAGTGTTATGAAAGAAACAACTACAATTAATGATACAGGTAAAGGTTCTGCCGATAAAGATACTGCAATTCTATATGACACAAAAGATAATATAGAAATATGGTTTAATATTGATAAAAATGGTAATTACAAAGACAAGAACGGTAATACTAAATTTAACATTACTGAAACCACAGGTACGGGTGCAAATAAAAAATCGACCGGTAACACTGCAACTGTTTCAGGCGTTGAAAACATTATAGCAAACGGCAATACAGTCGATACAAGTGATGATTATTATTATGATTATAATAATGATGAATTAAGAGAGGCTGTTGTTAAGTTCTTAGGAACAAAATATAAAGATGTAAATGAAGTCATGACAAAAGGTTCAGAAAATGACAGATTAGATTTATTGAAAATCTTTAATACATCAGATTATTGGCAGTCATCTCAACCTTAATTACCCAGAAAATTCGCAAAGAAGGAACTTTTTAAAGTTCCTTCTTTTTTGCTAAATTATATTAAATATTTTTTTCTTTTAAGTGCAGCATATATAATAAAATGAGAAAAAGAGGTATATTATGGAATTTGAAACACTTGCCGTAAGAGGATTTATTGACCTGAATAAACAAAATCACGCTGTATCAACGCCGATTTGTGCAAATACTGCTTATGCTTTTGATAGTGTTCGGCATGCGATAGACTTATTTGACTTAAAAGTAGAGGGAGATATTTATTCAAGACTGTCAAATCCGTCTTGTGATATTGTAGAAAAAAGATTAGCTGCACTTGAAAACGGAGTAGGGGCATTACTTACATCGTCGGGACAATCTGCTATTCTTGTTGCAATGTTAAACATTATGGGTGCAGGTGATGAACTTGTTACTTCTGCTAAGATATATGGCGGTACTTATAATCTTTTCGCAAAAACTTTTAAGCAAATGGGTATTAATGTTGTGTTCATAAACTCAGATGATTTATCTGATTATGAAAATGCGATTACGGATAAAACCAAGTGTATTTATACGGAAACTTTAGGAAACCCCAGCATTAAGGTTGCTGATATAGAGGAGCTTGCAAATATTGCACACAAACACGGAATTCCGCTTATTGTCGATAATACTGTTGCAACTCCTTATCTTTGTCGTCCTATTGATTTTGGGGCTGATATTGTTGTTCATTCAACAACAAAATATTTGTCAGGACACGGGAACGCAATGGGTGGAGCAATAATTGATTCGGGCAAATTTGATTGGGCTCAAAATGATAAGTTTCCTATGTTTACGACCCCTGATGAAAGTTACCACGGAATAATTTATGGTAAAGAGTTCGGAAACGCTGCATTTATTGTAAAATCAAGAGCTCACTTGGTTCGTGATTTAGGTTGTTGTCAAAGTCCTTTTAACGCTTATTTAACAATGCTCGGACTTGAAACTCTTCATGTCAGAATGGAAAGACATAGCGAAAATGCTTTAAAGTTAGCTGAGCATTTAGAAAAACATCCGAATATAAATTTTGTAAAATATCCGTATTTAAAAAGCAGTCCGGATTATGCTCTTGCTCAAAAGTACTTGAAAAAAGGAGCTTCTTCCTTAATCGGTTTTGGGGTAGATGGTGACGGCACAAAGTTTATCGAGTCCTTAAAATTGTTTATTCACGCTACAAACTTAGGGGATGTTCATTCAATAATAACATACCCGGCAGGCACAACCCACAGGCAGCTTTCTGATGAACAAAAGTTGAAAGCCGGAATTACAAGTGATTATATGCGAGCTTCAATCGGATTAGAGAATATTAACGATATTATTGAAGATATTGAATCCGCAATAAAAATTGCACGTTCATAAAGGGAAGATATGACTATTGAAGAAAACAGCGTCGGTATAGTTAAAACTCAATACCATACAATAGATGAGGGCATACAATTTGAGAGCGGTGTTAATTTTTCACCGATTACCGTTGCCTATGAAACATACGGAGAATTAAACAGCAAAAAGGATAATGCAATTCTTGTCATACATGCTTTAACAGGAGATGCTCATGCTGCCGGATATCACAGTGAAACAGATAAAAAAGCAGGTTGGTGGGATACTCTTATAGGTAAAGGAAAAGCATTTGATACGGATAAGTATTTTATAATTTGTACAAATATCTTAGGCGGCTGCTCGGGAACAACAGGTCCATGCAGCATTAATCCTCAAACAGGTAAACCTTATGGTACGGATTTTCCTGTTTTCACAATAGAAGATACCGTAAAAGTTCAAAAGAAATTACTTGATTATCTTGAAATAGAATCACTCTATTGTGTGGCAGGCGGTTCTATGGGCGGGATGGAAGCAATGCAATTTTCGATTTCATATCCCGATTATGTAAAATCAGCAGTCCTTATTGCAACAACTTCACGGTTATCACCGCAAGCAATTGCATTTAATGCAGTCGGGCGTAATTCTATTATTTCTGACCCTGCATGGAACAATGGTGATTACTATGACAAAGAACAAAAACCCGATAGGGGGCTTGCAAATGCAAGAATGATTGGGCATATTACTTATCTTTGTGAAGAAGCAATGTATAATAAATTTGGAAGAAAATTGCAAAATAAAGATCATTATGACTTTAATTTTGATATAGATTTTCAGGTTGAAAGCTATTTGCAACACCAAGGACAAATTTTTGTTGATAGATTTGACGCAAACAGTTATCTTTACATAACAAAAGCGGTTGATTATTTTGACCCTGCCGAAAAATACGGCTCACTTAAAAACGCTTTTAAAGAAACGAATGCAAAATTCTTAGTTATTTCGTTTGATTCTGATTGGTTATTCCCGTCTTATCAATCAAAAGAAATTGTAAATACACTAATGCAGCTCGGTAAGGACGTTTCTTATTGCGAGATTAAATCACCTTGCGGGCATGACGCATTTTTATTGGAGTATGAAACTCAAGATAAAATAATAAAAAGTTTTTTAGATAACCATATAAAAGGAGAACAAGATGAATAAGCAAGAAACAAACGGACTTCATTTGAATTACTCCTTAATATCTGATTTGATTGATGATAACTCAAAAATTCTTGATTTGGGGTGTGGCGACGGGTACCTTTTAAAGCTGTTAAAAGAGAAAAAACATATTCAAGGAAGCGGTATTGAAATTTCCCAAAAAGAAGTTATTCGTTGTCTTGAAAAAGGTTTATCCGTTGTTCAAGGGGATATAGATGAGGGGCTAAAACAGTTCCCCGATAAATCTTATGATTATGTTATTTTAAACCAAACTTTGCAATCAACAAGAAATCCCGACTATGTACTTGAAGAAATGCTGAGAACTGGGAAAAAGTGTATTGTAAGTTTCCCGAATTTTGCATATTGGAGAGTTCGATTTTCTCTTTTATTTACAGGTAATATGCCAAAATCAAAGGTTTTGCCTTTTGAATGGTACAACACTCCAAATATCCATTTGCTTACAATAAAAGACTTTTTTGAGTTTGCGAAACTTCATAACATAAAAATATTGCAGGCTATTTATACAACAAGAGCAACCAAGAGAGAGGCGGTTCAATATAATTTATTCTCAAATTTTTTCGCAGAAGAGGCTATTTTTTTAATTTCAAAAGATTAGTTTAATAAAAATATGCTAAAATTATCAAAAGGAGTAATGATGAATAATAAATATTTAAGATATATTTTAGGATTTTTAATGCTGGCATTGATTTTGTTTGCATTTTTGACTTCACAGTTCATTTTATTTGTTGTTTCAGTATTTTTTATTATCATTGCAACTATAGAATATCGAAAAATGTTTAAGGAAAAGGACATTCACGTTCATAAGATTTTGCCTGAAATAATCGGAATTATGCTAGCTTTTGTATTTTCTTTTTCAACCGATATAAGCTCTCATCATTTAGTAACTCCGATTTTGTTATTTGGAATTATTCTTTCCTGTATTATTACCGTAATACGAAACAAAAAGCCGTATATTATAAGCTCTTTGACTGCAATCGGTGCAATTTTATTTATTTTTTGCGGACTTTATATAATAAAATTAACTTATTTTTATGAACATATAAGTTCTTTTTATCTGATAGCAGTGTATTTCGCAACTGTTCTTATAGGGGATTGGTCAGCATTGATAATCGGCAAATTATTAAAAGATACAAAATCTTTAGCAATTGAAATAAGCCCTGATAAAACAATTGCAGGAGCTGCTGCAAATTTAATATTTTCTTGTTTAACTTCACTTTTGCTTATGATTTTTCTTGAATTTAACGTATATCAATGTTTAGGGTTTGGTATTGTTACCTCAATTTTTGCCCAATTTGGAGATTTAACAATTTCTTCATTCAAAAGAGATTTAGGGTTAAAGCACTCGGGTACATTATTTCTTGAGTACGGCGGAATTTTGGACAGAATGGATTCATTTTTGTTTTCTGCTCCTGCCGTTTACTACTATTTGTTTTTACCGACAATGATTTAATATTGAAAAAGATAAATATAGATAGGATTTACTAAATCCGACAGAAACTATTTCCTTAGATTTTCAACAAAGATTTTTAAGCGTTCCATTGCTTTTTTCAGGTTGTCAATAGAGTAAGCATAAGATATTCTTAAATATCCTTCTCCGCTGTCAGCGAAAGCAGTCCCCGGAATAGCTGCAACTTTTTGCTCTTGCAGTAATCTTTGGGCAAATTCTTCACTTGTCATTCCAAACTCTTTTATGCAAGGAAATACATAAAATGCTCCAAACGGTTCAAAACAAGGAATATTCATTTCTTTAAATGCGTTTAAAAGAAATCTTCTTCTTTGATTATATGATTTACGCATTTCCTCAACATCTTTATCGCCGTTTCTCAACGCTTCAACTGCCGCATATTGGCTGGTTGTAGGAGCACACATTATTGCGAATTGGTGAATTTTGGTCATCTGTTTTACTATCTCAGCAGGAGCACACGCATAACCTAAACGCCAGCCTGTCATTGCATAAGCTTTTGAAAATCCGTTAATAAGAATTGTTCTCTCTTTCATTCCGTCCAAAGCTGCAATAGAAGTGTGTTTTCCACGGTATGTTAATTCTGAATATATTTCATCAGACATTACATAAATATCGTGTTTAATTATAATTTTAGCAATTTTTTCTAAATCCGATTTCTCCATAATTGCACCTGTCGGGTTGTTTGGGTAAGGTAGAATTAGGATTTTAGTTTTAGGTGTTATTGCCGATTCAAGTTCTTCAGGCGTTAATTTAAAATTATTTTCTGCCTTTAGATTAATTATTACGGGTACGGCATTTGCGAAAACCGTGCAAGGCTCATAAGAAACATAAGACGGCTGCGGGATTATAACCTCATCTCCGTCATTAACTAATGCTCTTATTCCTATATCAATAGCCTCGGAACCGCCTACCGTAACTATAATTTCGTTATTTGGATTGTAAGATATATTTTGAGTTCTTTTTATATAATTTGAAATTTCTTCTCTTAAATCTTTCAGCCCTGAATTTGAGGTATAGAATGTTCTGCCTTTTTCAAGAGCATAAATACCCTCATCTCTTATGTGCCAAGGCGTATCAAAGTCAGGTTCACCTACCCCGAGAGAGATTACATCTTCAATTTCATTAACCAAGTCGAAAAATTTTCTTATTCCTGACGGTTTTATATTTAATACTTTGTTAGATAGTTCTTTTGTCATGGAGTGATTTTTTCTCTTTCATCATCTGCTTTTTGAGCTAAAACAGTTCCGTAATCTTTGTATTTTTTTAGAATGAAATGGGTACCCGTACTTATAACACTGTCAAGAGTGGCAAGTTTATCGGATACAAAATTTGCAATCTCTCTTAGTGATTTTTCTTCCAAAATTACCAATAAATCAAATCCGCCTGAAATTAAATATACAGAGCGTACTTCGGGATAATTGTATATTCTTTCCGCTATTTTATCAAATCCTTGACCACGTTGAGGAGTAACCCTAACTTCAATTAATGCAGTTACTTTTTCAATAGAGGTTTTTTCCCAATTAATTAATGTGTAATAACCGCAAATTGTTCCGTCTTTTTCAAGTTTTTCAAGTTCAGCTAAAACTTCTGTTTCTTTTGCTCCAAGAAGTACAGATAAATCTTTTAAGCCTATTTTGCTGTTTCTTTCAATCAGTGAAAGTAATTCTTCTCTCATTTTAACCTCTTTTATCTGATAAAGTTCCAAATAAATCTTTTAATTTTTTGACAAAATCCGATTTTATCAATGTTTTTCTTTTTTGCACTGACAATTTCGGCTTCTTGTGGTTGAATTGTTCTTTGGTAATTTACTTCTTTTGCTCCAAATAACATTGCATATCCTAATTGATAGCCTTCAGGAATTTCCATATAATCACATAATTCAGGGAATATCTTCATTGCACCTTCCGCCAAACCGCACCAACAAGTACCAACTCCAAGACTTTGAGCATATAATTCAAAGTAACTTAATGCAATAATCGGGTCTTGAGCTGCACAAGAGGCTTTAATTGAGTTTGATACGACAACCATGTGCGGAGCTCGTCTAAAAATAACATCTTCTCCGTTTATAAGATCTTTTGCAAAGGGTGAAAATTTTTCGGCAACTGCCTTTATAGGCTTTTTAGTTAACGCAGTTACAACCTTTTCATTAACGTAATTTCTAAAATCATTCATAACATTAACATCATCAATGAAAGAAAAGTGTAATCCGTGGCAATTGCAACCTGTCGGAACATATTTGAGCATATCCTTTAACTTTTGCATTCTTTCATTATCTAAATTTTCGTTTTTAAAATTTCTGTCACTTCTTCTTGATTTGATTAAATTCAATATCATGTCAGGATTTTGAGAATAAATTTGGTCTGAATTTTCAGGTGATTTGCCGTTTACGGAGATAGCTCCTACGGGACAAATTGTCAAACAATGCTGGCAATTTATACAATTTTTTCCGTCAAGTGCAACGGGAACTTTATTCTCATTCAAACTAATTACATTACAAATGCAGTCTTTTTCGCATAAACCGCAATGAATACATTTATTTTCATCAACTTTAAAACAAAAATCTTTCATATAAAACCCTCTTTAACTTTTTAATTATAATAGCAATAATAAAAGTTAAAGACAAATTTTTATCAGGCATTTTTTGCGTTTCTGTTTCTTGTACGTTCTGAAAATTGTGAGTATTCACGGCTTAGAAAATCTAATCCCGGTTCAACTGTTTTCTTTATAACAATATTTTCAACAAAATCATCTATCGGCTTAGCAAGAAGTGCTAAAGCAATAAATCCGCCTGCTGTTTTTATCAACTTGTTTTTGAAAATTTGAGAGTTATGGAATTCTTTTAATATGCTTTTTGCTGCTTTCCCAACATATTTTTCACTGTCATATATTTTTTGATATTCAATTTTTCTTGATTGAAATTTGTTGAACATCTTCTTAGACATTCCTTTTGGACATTTATTTTGCATTAAATCAGCACGCATATTCATTATTTTTTCGGCTTGTTTTGAAGCATAATCAGCCAGTTTTGTTTCATTCGCCAACGCAATTCCGTCAGTATCTTTTAACGGATTGATAAATCCTAATAATTTTTTAACGGGGTGAATAGCTTTAAACTCACCTTTTGCGTCTTGAGCAAATGTTTTTATTGAATCAACAAAACCGTCTTTGTAGCCGTCTATATTATCAACAAATGTATGTAAGCTCTTTGTTTGCATATATTCTAAAGAGTGTTCAAGTACTTCTTCTCTGGTTTTTGCACTAAGTCCTGTTTTTGAAAAACGGCTGAGTGTAGAAGCTACTTTTTGCCCTAAACTTACCGCTGCCGTCGGAAGCATAACACTTGCTAACCCTTGGAAAAACGCTTCTTTTACGCCACGTTTTTTACTCGGGTTGTAATTTGTGTCATCATTCTTATATTTATCATATACATCAGCCCCCATGTACATTAAAGCAGGAACCCAAAGTGCAGTCCCGACTTTTGGTGAAATCCCGCTAACTACTGCCCCAATTTCATTTGAATAAGCCAAACCTTTTAACGGCCAATTTCTAAGGGGATCTCTATATTGTTGTTTCTGTTTTATATCAGGTATTTCATTGCTTGTCATAGCAACTGCAGGTTTAACTGTTGTCGGCACTTTATATGTATCGATTATGTTCATTTACTATCTTCCCCATTCAGAGTCTTGGCTATAGCCATATCATACCATGCATATAAACAAACATAAAAAATATTTTTGCTATTATATTTTTGTATTATTATAGTGGTAGTAAAGGAGAAAAATATGTTTCACGTTATTACGGAAAAAGATTATTCTGAATTTTCAAGAAAACAAATCGGCGAATATGTTGATTTTGATAAAGCACTAGAAGTTGCTCAAAAAGCAGTAGCCGGAAAAGAGGGCGTAAGATACATTATTGAAAAAACGGATGGACACGTTGATAGCTACGGAAATCAAATTACAACAGTTGTAGCTGAAAGTGATTAAAATTAATTTTGAATAATAAACAATAGAAGCGGCTTATTTTTAAGTCGCTTTTTGTATAAAATTTTATATTTTTATTTCAACTTCACACATAAGACACTTTAAAAAGTGTTTTGAATGTGTTATAATACGCATGTAAGTAACGGAGTGTAAGTAACAATGTTGTCGTCATATATGACAATTCAAAATGCAGTTCTTGCAAGGAATATTGCAACATCTCAAATGGTTCAAAATTCAAACCGAATGTTAGGTGCTGTATCTTTTGGCAACAGTCTTCCGTTAAAACCCTCATTCCAAGCTGACAGTTTTGAACTGCAAAACAAGGCAAACGAAACAAAAATTTCTGTTTTGGACAGATTAATTAAAGCTCTTGAAAAGAAAGAAGCAAAAGATATTGACAGAAGTACACCTCACTACGGCGGACTTTGTTATAAAGCATAATTTTTCAATATAAATTATTTTGTCTATCCCTTTAAATATGGTATAATTTCTTCAAAGGGGAATTTGTTAATGCCAAGAAGAGAAAAACAGCAACCTATATCTAAAAAATTTGTTGTTGCCGCTTTAGTGGTTGTGTCATGGTTTATTTACTATTTAACTGACACTAATGATTTAAAGAAAATTAATTCTAAAAAGACGTTTGATGAAATGCTTGAATATACAAATAACCGTAAACCTGTGAGGGATTTCAACAATTCAATCCCGATAAGCGATACAAATGCTGTAAATATTGATTTAGACGCAATAAAAACCGTCCCTCAAAACTATAATCAGCAGGTTATACCTCAAAATGAACAAACCCTGCAAGAAATGCAACCAACGATTACTCAACAGGATAAATATAATGCC
>CAVEOW010000004.1:11753-15102 GCA_963617295.1 bacterium
GATAAATTACGTATGTATCCTGAAAAAAGTGTAGGTTCCGTTGAAAATATAATAAACCAAATACTTGCCTATAAAGGTTATTACGAGGGAACAATCAATTTAGTTGTTGATGATACAAAAAAGAATAATTCCGTAAAGGGCAGTTATATTGTTGCGTATTTTGATTTTCAAAAAGGAAATATGCACATTAATAAAGATTTACTTTATTCTGTTCCGAGAGAACAAATTATTGCCATTATTGCTCATGAACTTGACCATTTTGATAAAATAGCTTGTTTATGTAAAGCAATGGGTTCAAGCAATTTTGAAGCGAAATTAAGAGCAAATAATTTAAACGATTTTAACTTTATTTTTTGGCAAAAAGCCTCGACTCGTGCAAATATAGAAAATTTTGACGCAAAAAAATACGAGCAGGCACTTATCAGATATATAAATCAAAATTCAATTGATTTGGTAAGTTCTTATTCTGATTTTTACCGTTTATCGGAACATATAAGAAATCCGTTGGAAATAAGTGCGTATGAAGTTTCTGGTTACATATTGAATTATTACAAGCAGCCATCTAACGATGGTCCGACATACAGATTGGTTGAGAAATTTAATGAGGTGGACTGGAGCATATACAATGCTATAAGATATAATTCGATAATTGGAAATGAAAGAATTGCTTTCTTTGATTATTTCTTTATGAAAGCAATCGCAAGAAGTCATCAAAAGTATCAACAAGCGTTAGATTATTGCATTAATAATGCAAATGGTGATTTAACGTCTTTTTGGCTTAGCTTTGAACAAGACAACATGTCTTTTTATAATAAAAATGCTAAGATAACGCTTAGCACTTATGAAACAATGTATAATTTGTTAAATCAAACAAATGTGTATGCGAAATCAGGAATTAACGATAAAATTATTTGTGATGCGTTGAAATATAAGATAAATACGCTTTTATCAAACATTGTTTATCCTAACGCATTAAAGAATATTCGTTTAGCAGCTAACGCATTTCTTCAACACATTAAAAGAAATAATATATTTCTTCCTGATGATGAACTTAATTATATGCTCTTGTTAATTTGCATGGAAAATGATTTATACAGAAATAACAGCAGCAAAGATACATCTTTATACTATTTAAAAGTTCCGGAAGAAATAAAAAATCTTTATCATTTTCAAGACAGAAAATTATTATATAAATATATTTATTCAAACCCTGCATTTAAAAAACAATTAAGCGAAAGACAGAACTTAACCGAGCAGGCTTTACTTATTGAATTACTTGATAAAACAAGACCAAATGTAAAAGTACAGTTGTAAGTGTATTTTAATATCTTTTGTTTTATGTTTTAATAAACATATAGAACTCTGAGAGTGTAGTATGATAAAAATATTTAAAACGGAAGAAAATAAAAAACTTGTCAGACTTAGCATAAATGAAGCTGTTTCAGGTTCTTGGTTCAGTATGATTAATCCTACCGAAGATGAGATAAAGCAAGTATGCTTAATTTTAGGTTTGGATGAGGACTTTTTAAGAAACTCTTTAGACGTCGATGAAAAATCACGTATTGAAATTGAGGACGGAAATGTTCTTATAATTACAAATTTGCCTATTATGACAGATGAAGGTTCTTTTGATACATTGCCTTTAGGTATTATTTATACTCCTACTTCAATAATTACGGTTTGTTCTAAAGATAACAATATTCTTTCTTCCTTTAACGATACTACTTATTTCTCTTTTGATACGAGAAATAAAACGGAATTTATGCTTAAAATTTTATACCGTTCCGTTAAGTCATACTTAAAATACTTAGATTTAATTAACAGAACAACAGACAGTATAGAAACAGAGTTGCAAAAAGCGACAAATAACAAAGCATTGTTCCAATTAATGGAAATTCAGAAAACGCTTGTATATTTCTCAACTGCATTAAAAGACAACGATATTGTGCTTCAAAAAGTTATGAGAATGACAAAATCAACATCGGTAAATTACCTGAAAACAACGGAAGAAGATATTGACCTTTTAGAAGATGTTATCATTGATACAAAGCAGGCTATTGAAATGGTTGATATGCACAGAATGATTTTAGAAGCAATGATGGAAGGTTTTGCTTCCATTATCAATAATAACTTAAACCAAGTTATGAAGTTCTTGGCTGCAATAACAATTATTATGTCTATTCCAACAATGATTGGCGGTTTATGGGGAATGAATGTAAAAGTTCCTTATGGAGCTAACCCTTACGGATTTTCAATCGTTGTTGCTCTTTCAATAATTTCTTCAATTGCGGTTGTTGTATATTTTAGAAAAAAAGGTATGTTTTAGTAAAAGAATGCAGGTGGATTAATTGAAAAATAACTCTATTCTTATCATTTCAAACAATTCTGAAACAGGTTCAAAAATTTCGGATAAAATAAAATTGCTGAGAGAATGCGATACAATTAAAGTTGTTTCTTTTCTTGAATCAATATCCGTTTTAAATTCAACTCAACCGACGCTGATGATTATTTATTGCGGGAAAACGGATTCAACAGGAATTATAAAAGAAGTTCGTTCAATACCTGCTTTAGATAAAGTTCCTATTATTTTTGTTATGGATTCACTTGTTGAAGATATTTTATTTTACGCATTTGATAACGGAATTGATGACTTTTTCTTCCTGACGGATCCTGATTCTATTATTTTAATGAGAATATTTCTAACTTTACAAAAATCCGTAATGTATAAACAGGCGGAAATAAATAATCAAATTATGGTTTCGGCAAAAATAATTGATTCTCAAACGGGTTTATACAGTAAAGATTATGTTCAAACAGTTTTCAGACACTTTTTCAGCAAGAGCATAGAAGAAAATGCGGAAGATACCGTATTTATGTATGTAAAACCTATGCCGCTTGATAAAAAGAGAATTAACATTTCAAAAATTGCAAATGTAATAAAAAAGACGGTTCGAGGTAACGATATAGTAGCATTCGGAAAGGGCATAGGTTTTTACCTTATTCTTTATTCCGCAGGATTAAAAGGTTCAAAATCTTTGGCACAAAGAATACAAAATGTGCTTGCTAATGATTGCAAATTGTATATAAATGCTACAGAAGTTACAACTTCCTTTGAAGAAATGGAACAGGCTTTATATTTGGGAATGAAAAATCAAATTGAATTGGGTGAAAAATTTAATTATATTAATGATTTAAAAAAATTCATACCTGTTTCGGAGATTGTTATAAAAGATGAAAACGGTAAAACATTTGATGATTTTAAGAAAGAATTTTTTGTTTCTTTTGAAAAAATTGTCGCTCCGGTTTTCTATCAAATGCAGTCCTCATATTCGGAAAAGTTACCTGAAGC
>CAVEOW010000005.1:0-2551 GCA_963617295.1 bacterium
GAATGAGCCAATACGGGGCTAATAATCTTGCTCAACAAGGCTATAATGCCTATCAAATTCTTGACTATTTTTATAAAGATTTTAAATTCGCAAGATTAAGTGATAAATGGAATTTATAACAAAAAAGCGGAATTAATTCCGCTTTTTGTCAGATATGGAGAATTTGCCTGAATAACTCAACAAATAATTCTCCACCTTTATTGATAGCCTCACCAATATTTATTGCAAAACCTCCGAGTGCTTTCATAATTCTTTCAAAGGCATTTAATTGTCGCTCTGTACCTGTCGTTATCTCTTCTTGCAATTTAGCTTTGAAGTCATTATATGCATTAATTCTTCCATTGAGTGTTTTTTGATATTCTTCTTCAGATTCAAAATCCTCTCTTTTACAGTTATCAATATCACGATGTAATTTTTCAAGTGTTGCCATGTCCTCTTTGCTTATATTTGAAGTCCAATTTCGACTAAACATATCACCGGAGGATAATTTCATCGCCATATTTGCTGTACTTTCAAATTGTTTTCCAATTTGTTGATTGTTTAAATTAGGCGTATTTACGCCGACTAAAGACATTCCCGAAACCATAACGTTAATTCCTTTACTATTCCTTACTTGTTGTATCTTAATAAAAAATTTCCAATTACGGGAAATGACTATTTTATGATATTTGTAAAGAAATATTAAAAGCATAGCAGTTAGAATTTCAGAGTAAAAGCTATTATTCAGCCGAAACTGATGACTTTTTTTCTTCTTCTTTTCGTTTTAAACGAGCATACATTCTTGAATTGATTTCCCCGCCGACAAGAATTATTAAAGAGGTATAGTATAGCCATACCATCATTATCGCGAATGCCCCGATTGTTCCATACACTTTATTATATGCGTTTAAGTTGCTTAAATATAAAGAAAAACACCAAGAACCTAAAATCCAAAAGAAACTGAAAAATAACGTCCCCGGCAGAACACTTCTGAATTTCATTTTTTCATTACCCTCAATTGCAGGCAATATGTAATAGTTTCCTATTGCACAAAATGCTAATGCAAAATAGGAAACAGGCCATCTTATTATTGAAAGTAAATCAACGGAAAGCTGGGATAATATCGTATATTCCAACATAAAATCAAGAATAACTTTCCCTAAAATAATAAGGTTCACGGCTAAAAACAATGCTAATGAGTTCACAAAAACCATTAAAATAGAAAGAGTTCTTGTATAAATGAAATTTCTGTTTTCTTCAATTGCATAGGCTCTGTTTAAGCCTTTTATTATTACTGCTATTGCGTTTGATGCCAAAAATACCGTTATACAAAAACCGAAAATAGCAATTAACTTACCTTGTTTAAATATCATTGCTTCATTTAATGTATTCAAAATCAAGTTTGCAACGTCTTTTGGTGCAATATTGGTTAAAAAGTTCAATATAGGGTTTATTAAAGATTGTTTTCCCATCCAAGCAAAAAGAGAAGTCAAAAACAGTAAAAACGGGAATAATCCCAAAATAAACCAAAATGCCATTTCTGCAGCAACGCCACAAAAATCCTGATCAAGTATTTTTTTTATCAAAGATTCTATATATTTTCTCATTGTAATTCACTTTGAACACGTTTTAAGAGTTTATCAAACGCAATAGCAATGGGCTTCTTTATAGTACAACCTGCCGCAAACGTATGACCGCCACCGCCAAATTCAATTACAACAGGTGTCAAATCAACGGTTTTACTTCTTAAACTGATTTTTGTGTAACCTTCTTTTGTTTCTTTCAAAATTGCTGCAATTTCAACATCTTTTGATGTTCTTAAAACTTCAACTATACCTTCCGTATAATCATCAGTTGCATTGAACTTGCTCATATCGCTTCTTGTTATTTTAGAGAAAGCAATTCTACCTTTATCATAAAACACCGTATTAGATACAACATAAGCCTGAAACTGAACCATTGATTGAGGTTTTGTTTCATAACAAGCTCTGTATTCTTTATTGGGAGATACTCCTAATTTTACCAACTCTGCAGCAAGCATAAATGTTTCGGGTTTTGTATTCTCATATTTAAAACAACCTGTATCCGTCATTAATGATGTGTATAAACAACGTGCTACATCAAGCGGAATATCAATCTCCCAATCTTTAAAAATCTTGTACAATATAGCTCCGACACAAGAGGAATTTCCCTCTACTATGTTAATATTTCCATAGCCTATATTTGTTTTATGGTGGTCAATGTTAGCTCGAAGTTTTGCGTTATCAAAAAGCACAGTTCCATAGACCATTCTGTCCTTTGAGGCAACATCTACCGCTATAGCTAAATCATATACCTTATTTTTATCTATTGTTTGAACATCAACAAGTTTACCAAAATTCGGCAAATAAGAATATGTATTAGGCAGCATACCAACATATACGGAATCGACTTTTTTATTGAAAAATTTTTCAAGCACAATGCTCAATGCAATGTTTGAGCCTAACGTATCACCGTCAGGACTAACGTGCGAAAGAACAATAATACTTTCAGCTTTTTCTATTTCGTTTTTTAAATTTGCAAAATTTGTATC
>CAVEOW010000005.1:2561-14038 GCA_963617295.1 bacterium
CTTCCGCTCTTTCTAAAGGCATTGTTTCCGTTATTAATTTTTCAACGGGGACTTCATTTTCCGCAATAAGTCTTAACGCTTCTCTAAAATAAAGAGGTGTATGGTGAAATATACTCAGCACTTTTATTTCATCATAATGAAGTCGTCTTGTATCAATAGAAATTGATGTTCCTGCTTTGCAGCCTCCAAAAAGATGTACTGTTCCACCCCTTCTTACAAATGTGAACATTCTCTCCCATATTTCAGGAAGCCCGACACATTCAACGGCAACATCCAGCCCTTTTTTTCCGTCAGAAAAATCTATAAATATTTTTTCGGGATTTTTATATTTTGTTAAATCAATAATTTCATCAGCCCCTCCAAACTCTTTTGCAAGTTGAAGTTTTAACGGATTTCTGCCTGCTGCAATTACTCTTGCCCCTTTTAATTTTGCAAGTTTAACAAACATTAAACCGATAGGTCCTAATCCAACCACACCTACCGTTTGACCTGCTTTTATTCCTGTTTTTTCTATTCCGTGAACTACATTTGCCAAAGGCTCAGAGAATGCGGCTCTTTCAAAACTCAAACCGTCGGGAAGATGAAGAAGATTTCTTTTTACTATTGACTGAGGGATGTTTATATATTCCGCATAAGCCCCGTTTAAGAACTCTAAGTGTTCGCACAAGTTATAATCGCCACGCTTACAGAAAAAGCACTCTCCGCAAGGGGCACTGTTAGCAGCAACAACTCTGTCACCCTCTTTAAACCCTACAACATTTTTACCGACTTTTGTTATAACACCCGAAAATTCATGCCCGAATCCTGACGGAACTTTTTTTATAAGGACAGGATGACCTCTCCTGTATGTTTTTACATCAGTTCCACAAGTCAATGCAGCCATTATTTTTACTTGTACTTCACCCTCTTTTGGGTCTTTTATTTCCACTTCTTCAAATTTTACTTCCAAAGGAGCGTAAAATTGCAATGATTTCATCTTCATAGTTTTATATATGCTTTCATTATTTTATTTGATAAAGTATCAGCTATTGCTTCGTTTAATTTTTCTATCGGGTATGTTTCACTTATTTCGTCAACATAAACTTTTCCCGAATTAATTAATTCCATTGAATCTTCCAAATCCATTGGAGAGGGGGAATAACTTCCCATTACTTTTAGTTCTCTATAATAAATGTCATTATTTTTAAACCCGTTCTCATTTTTAATACTTGAAAATACGATAATTGCTCCGCCGTCACGAACTGCTTTAAGTGCTAAATCTACTGCACTTGCAGCTCCAGCAGTTAAAAATACGGCATCAAATCCGATTTCTGTTGTATCTTTTACAAAATTTAAGAACGTTTCTTCATCTTTAGAGTTGAAAGATTTTTCAAAATGATATTTTGTCGAACGATTAATTCTTTCTTCCAATAAGTCGCAACCGTATGCTTTAAGCCCTGTCGCATTTACGGCTTGCCCCATTAATAGTCCGATAGAGCCTAATCCGACAATCAAACTCTTTGATGAGTCTTTCAGCCCGACCCTTTTTACTGCTCTTAAACAGCAAGCTAAGGGTTCAAGAAAAGAGGCTTCAACGTCAGTCAATGTTTCTTCAACTTTAAAAACAGTATTTTTTAAGTGTTCTTCCGATACAAAAATGTACTCTGAAAATCCTCCGGGGCGGATGTTTGTTGACTTAAAATGCTTACACATAGAGTAGTTTTCACCCCAGCAATAATGGCATTCAAAACAAGGGATGTGATGACCTAATGCAACTCTGTTTCCTGTTTCAAAATCTGTATCAGTATCAATTTCAACTATTTCACCAACTACTTCATGACCTAAAACTGCACCGTTTTTTGCTTTGCCTGTTCTTAATTTAACAATATCAGAACCGCACAACCCACAGCCTAAAACCTTTATGATTGCACCTTTTCCCCGGTCATTAAGTTTCGGTTTATTTATATCTTCAATTAAAAATTGTCCGTTTCTAAGTACCGCCGCTTTCATAATTATTCCTTTGCAGAATACAAACAACTATAAATTATAATTCAAATATAGCGAATTTAAAAAAGATTATTTTTTTTCAGTATTTTTTTATCATAGTCGGAAAGTTCAGACTTCAAAAATTTCTCAAATAAATCGGGACGTTTATTTTTTGTTGTTATAAATTGTTGTAATCTTCGCCATTCTCTTATTTTTTCGTGATTTCCGGAAGTCAGTATTTCAGGAACTTCAAGCCCGTCATACTCTCTTGGTTTTGTATAATGCGGATGTTCCAACAGTCCGTCATAATGCGAGTCATACTCTGAGGATTCATCATCACCCAAAACACCTTTTAACAGTCTTGTTACACTGTCAATTATACATAAAGCAGGCAATTCTCCGCCTGTCATAACAAAATCCCCGATTGAAATTTCTGTTGCATTTGATATTTCAACTATTCTTTCGTCGAAACCCTCATAATGCCCGCAGATTAAAATTAACTGCTCTTTTGTTGCGAAATTTTTTGCTATTTCTTGGTTAAAAATTTTCCCTTTAGGGGATAATATAATCGTTTCTGAATTTTCTGATTTTTCGACTGCTTTTAAAGCATCTAAATACGGCCGGCATGCCAGCAACATACCTGCTCCGCCACCATAAGGAGTATCATCAACTTTTCGGTGCTTATCAAGTGTATAATCTCTCGGATTGACAGCATTAATATTGATAAATCCCTCATTTATTGCTCTTTTCAAAATGCTGAAAGAACAAGAATTTTCAATCATTTCAGGGAACAATGTTAATACATCAAATCTCAACTTATAAGACCTTCTATATTATTAATAACGATTTTATTTTCTTTTAAATTAACAATCGGTACAAGTTCTTTTACAAAAGGAACAAGATGGTATTTGCAGTTTGCATCTTTAACCGAGAGTAAGTCGTTAGCCAAATTTTCTCCAACAGCACTGACTACACCAACGCAGCTGCCATCTTCATCATATACATCCATACCGACTAAATCGTTAATTAAAAATTCATCATTATCAAGGTTGTTTTCAACTTCTTCTTTTGAAAGATAAATATCACAACCTTTGAATTCCTCAACATCATTTACAGTTTGAAATTCTTTGAATTTAACTATGGCAAAATGCTTATGAAATCTGACGGAAGATACATTTAATTCCGTATATTGATTATCTTTTTTCACAAAAACCTTTTTTAAGGATGCAATTAACTTTTCCTTACCTTTTGTAAAGCCAAGTTTTGATTCGCCTTTTATTCCGTGAAAATTCAATATTTTTGCAATTGAAATAAGATTATCACTCATGATTATTTCTTTTTATATTCTTCAGGAGCGTCTTCTCTGTCTTGGTTCCATCTGTCAAGACCCATTTGCTTTCTGATTAAACCGATACCGACGTGAACTCTCCATTCATCCATTCTTAATTGAGATGCAATAATTTTATGACATCCGATAGGAGGTAACGGTAATAACGGTTCATATAGATTTCTTATAGCAAACAATTGATCCGGAGAAACTGCCAATTTTCTTTTCGGGAACGGCAATCTCGGAAGCATTAATTTTTGTCTGATTAAATTAATACCGAAGAATACTTTTCTCGGTTCTAAGCCGATTGCTTGTCCGATGATTTCGTGTACATCAGGGTTTGGCAACGGTAGAGCTTTCTTGTATAATATTTCGATTTGCTCCATTTGTTCTTTATTGATAAGCAATTGTTTTTGACGTTGCGGTCTTGGTCTTCCGCCACCATTCGGACGAGGTCTGTTAAAACCGCCTCTGTTAAAGTTATTTCTCGGACGTTGTCCGTCATTCCTGTTAAATCTGTTAAAAGGTCTTTGACCGCCTTGAGGTCTGCTATAGGGTCTATCACCAAAGCTTCTTTCGCCTCGGTTTTCTCTGTCCCCTCTATCGCCCCTGTCACCACGGTCAAAACCACGATCATTTCTATCGTAATTATTGTAGCGATTATATGGTCTGCTATAGGGTCTGTCCCCTCTGTCAGCGAAGTTTCTTTCTCCTCTATCGCTTCTTTCGCCTCTATCATTACGATCAAAACTTCTAAATCTTCTTTCATCTCTTCCCGTATCAGAACCAAAAGAGTATGAGTTCTTAGGTTCTTCCGTTTCTTGATGAGATTGTGCGTTTGCCGCTTCTTGAGATAATTCTTCGGTGTATTTTTTATCCGAATATAAACAATTCGGGCAAATTACCCTTTTCGGATTTTTTGTTTCAAATTCTGCACCACATTTAATACACTTATTTACGTACATTCAAAATGCCCCTTTAACTAAGCAAGTTACTTTTCCCTTTTTAGGATTTCTGCTTTCCTCTTTAATACCACCGTGTTGATTAGATAAATTAATTGATTTCGGTTTTATTTTCTATACAAAAATACAAATAATATAAATCCTTAACTTAATATTATACAAAAACATAAAATAATACAAGTTGTTAAGTTAATATTGCTTTACAAATGAAAAGTTATCAAGGATTACTTGATAACTTTCTATACAGAAACAAATAATAATTCTATTTCGATTCTCTTATCAGCCTAAATCCTACATTGTTGTAGGTTGAATTTATATTTCGGCTTTCTTCTCTGTTTTCCGTTCTGCAACTCATACGTTGAGAATTCCATGCTCCGCCTTTTACGGCATTAGTATTTTGTTGTTTTCTTGTGGATGTCCATTCCCAAATATTTCCCCACATATCAATTGCACCTGAAGCGGAAAGCGTTTTTGAATAAGTGTTAACAGGTGTTAATCCTCTGTTTTCACCGCTGTTAAAATCAGCGTCTTTAGGCATGTGACCTGCCGCATACTCCCATTCCTGCTCTGTCGGTAGCCTAAATATTACTCCGTTGTTTTTTGAAGTCAACCAGTTGCAGTATGCAATTGCGTCATCATAGGAAACGTAAACGACAGGATATTTCGCCATATTAGCAGGCATGTTTCCGTTTTGCCAATTATCGGGAGCTTTGTGTCCAGTTTCAAAAATAAACCTTGAATATTGTTCATTTGTTACGGGAGTGTATGCAACATAAACATTGTTACCTGCTCCAAGAACAGGTAAATAACCGTCTTTTGATTCACGAGCATTTGGAGTCAATCTTGAATCGGTAAAACGCCTTAACGATTGATTGACTCTGTTTTCTCTGTCTTTTAACATTTCATCAACGATTTGCTGCATTTCATCTATTTTAGATTGTTCTTTTGCGGTCCTTTGCAGTTCCGCTAATTTTGCTTTTTTTCTCTCTACTACTTTGTCATAATTTATTTCTATTTGCCTTTTTAATGCACTTTTATTTGCTTCTGTCGGATTTTTTCTATAAGTGGCAATCAAACTTTTTGTTACGTCATCAAGTTCCGGACGTTCTTTTTCAATTGTAGTACTGTACTTAAACGATTTTGCCTCAGGGTTTATTCTCCGCCCTTGTTCCTGTGCATAAACAGAACCGCATAAAACTAACGCCAGCAATAAAACAAATGTCTTTTTCATTTTAATCCTCTCTTGAACTACATTTTAAACTCACATATTATTAAACGCAATTATTTAAAACAAGTTCATTTTTAAAGGATTTCTTATTACAAATCCTCATCCTCAAACCCGGGGGAACGAGTCGGGAGATTTTTGTATCCGGGGTTTGTATATACTGCTTTTTTAATATATTTATCCGTATAATCACCTTTTATAAAAAGTTTCTTCAACATATTTTCTCTTGAAACCAAAGGGGATGCACTTTTTTCAGCATTCAGATTTTTTTCGCTTAATTTTAACCAAACTGCTGCTTCGAGCGTCCAAGCATAAGTTTCTTCATTTAATGAAGCAAATTTATCCTGATGAATTGCTTCATGGGCAAGTAGTGCCGCAATTGCTTCCGGCGGAGCATTTCTGTGTTTTTCATTTATATAAATGTATAATCTATCCTTTTTTGTCCAGCCTAATGCGTCAAAAGAAGCGTATTCTTCTCTTATTTCCGCTATGTTCTTAAATTCAATTTTGAACGGTTTTTCTGTTAAATTATTACCCATTAACGCATTATAAGAATATTTTGCGATATTTACCGTTTGCATTAACTCCATTGCCTGCATAACCGCACCATCTTTGGTAACTTTTCTGTACTTTTTTGCGTATGCATCAGTATCAAATTCTGGCTGAGTAGAAGATTGCTCACCCTGCATATTATTCGCTTTCATTTTACTTTCATCAAGACCAGAAAATGAATAAGCCCCGTTAACAGAAAGTCCTAAAAGAGAAACAGTAAGCAAAAATAGACATATATTTTTTTTCAACATTCTTAATCACCTAATCCTTAATATAATTATTACTTATTTATTTTTTGAGGACAAATTTTTTTATCAGGTAAAAATTAAATTATCTTTGTATCTTCTGTATAAAGCCATTTTCAAGATTTGTAAATTTAATTTAAGCAACAATTATTCAAAAAAAAGCATTAAATTACAAAAAATATTTTATACATAAAACTATACATAAACTGCTAATAAATTTGAAATTATGTGCTGTTTAATATATTCTTGACATGTAGTTTACAAGTGTTTTAGGGAAATCTTCTAAACTAAAAGAGAGCGAGCGATTATGGAACAAATTCTCAATGACAGCCTTTATATTATAGATTTAGGCGAAATAAATACCGCACAAGAAATTATATTTCAGTTAAGTTCTGATTTGGATAAAGAAGAAGCAAGAAATAAAAGAATCTGCTTAAAGCTGGGCAATGTTGACTTAAATCAAGCTCAACTTTTAAGCATTAAATCATTGATTAACGGTATTGACTCAACTCTTTCTACCGTTGATACAAAGTCTTTGGAAACAGAAAAAACAGCACTGTCGTTAGGAATTATTGTTTCAAATGTTTCTGCGGAAAATTCAACTGAAGTAGCTCCTGCTATGCCTTATAAATCTGTTGATGAACTGAAAGAAGAAACTCTGCAAAAAACAGAAGAAGAACAATTCTCTATCGTTGAAGAAACAGAACCTACTGTTGAAACTCCGATTGAAGCACAACCTCAACAAAAAGAAGAAGTTCAATCTCAAGAAGTTGAACCTCAAGCTCAAATAACTGACAATAATGAAAATACGGAAGTTACACAAAATGAAGTAAATGTTGACTTTTCTAATCAAAATGAAACTGCTCCCGTTGAAGAAAATAATGTTGAGGTAAAAGTTGAAACTCAAAATGAAAATGTTATAAATGTTGATAACGTTATACAAGAAACAAATAACTTTAACGAGGGAACAGTTCCCGCAAAAGAAGATGTTCAAGATGAATTGGATGTTATTTTTGGCTCTAATCCTGCTCAATCAAGCATTTTTGAAATGAAAGAGTCTGATGAACCAAAATATGCAGACAGAGAAGAATTAACAGACATTATTGTTCCCGAACAAGAATACACAAAAGAAGACTTTGAACTTGAAGCATTCCCGACAAAATACATAAAACAAACAATTCGTTCGGGGCAAGTTATCAACTATGAGGGAAATATCGTAATCATCGGAGATTGCCACCCGGGGTCAGAAATTACTGCATTCGGAGATATTACCGTATGGGGAATTTTGAGTGGAATAGCTCACGCAGGAGCAGGCGGCAACCAAAAAGCAAGAGTCAGAGCTTTAAAAATGAATGCAATTCAGTTAAGAATAGCTAATTGCTACTCAAGAAGACCTGATTCTTTAAACACTGTATATATTGAAAAAACAAATTCTTTCACACCGGAAGAAGCAAGAATTGTAAATAATGAAATTGTTGTATTTAAAATAAATGATTAAGGAGCGGATTAGATGGCAGGGAGAGTTATAGTAATTACATCCGGAAAGGGCGGAGTAGGTAAAACTACTACAAGTGCCAACATCGGTACGGCACTTGCAAAACACGGTCATAGTGTTGTCCTTATTGATACTGATATAGGTTTAAGAAATTTAGACTTATTATTAGGCTTAGAAAACAGAATTGTTTACACACTTGTTGATGTTGTTGAAGAACGCTGCAAGTTAAAACAAGCACTTGTAAAAGATAAGAAAAATCCGAATTTATGCTTATTGGCTGCAGCTCAAACAAGAGATAAAACCTCTGTTAGTGCTGAACAGTTAAAGAAAATTACGGAAAGATTGAAAAAAGATTACGACTTTATATTGGTTGACTGTCCTGCCGGTATCGAACAGGGTTTCCAAACTGCAATTGCAGGTGCTTCTGAAGCTATCGTAGTTACAACCCCCGAAATGTCAGCTGTTAGAGATGCCGACAGAATTATCGGCTTATTGGAAGCTGCGGATGGCGTTGAAAGCTACAAGCTCCTTATTAATCGTGTAAGACCTAATATGATTAAATCAAACGACATGATGAGTGTTGAAGATGTTGAAAATATTCTCTCTTGCCAAAAAATCGGTATAATTCCGGAAGATACGGGAATTATTACTTCTACAAACAGAGGTGAACCGATTGTTAATAATGAAAAATCACTTGCAGGTAAGGCATATATGAATGTTGCAAGAAGAATTACTGGTGAAGATGTTCCGTTCTTAGACATTGACGAACCTAAAGATTTAGTAGGAAAGCTGAAAAAATTCTTTTCCGGCTTAGGTAAGCAAGGAAAGGAGTAAAAAATGAAAGCATTATTTTCTGATATTTATAATAAAATAATGGAATTTTTCCAATCTTCAAAGTCCGAAAATACAAGTGAATGTGCTACTAACAGACTTCAAGTTATCTTAATGCACGACAGAACAAAATTAGACCCTCTTATTATGAATAAAATGAGAGAAGAGCTTATTGATGTATTTTCAAAATATGTTGTTATCGACAAGGAAGAGCTTGAAATAGGACTAAAAAATGAGGGCGATGCAGTTGCTTTAATGTTAAATATTCCTATTGTAAGAGCTAAAACAGAAGAGGAACTTGAAGAAATTCGTAAAAAATTGCAAGAAGAAGAGGAAAAAGTTTCTGATTCTGACGATGATGATGACGACAACGAAGAAGATGAAGATGAGGAAGAAGAAGAACATATCATCGACGGAGAGGCTACGGTTGTTTCACTTGAAGCTACAACGGGAGATATGCCTAATGAGGAAGTAGAAGAAGACATCATTGTTGAAGAAAATGAACAATAAAACAGTTTCAAACAAAAAAGAGAATGGTTTCAATTAATTTGAGCCATTCTTTTTTATAACAATAAAAAAGCAGATTTTTATAAATCTGCTTTTTCTTTAACTTGTGTATTTTCGATTGCTTGAATATTGATTTTGTTCAATATCTTAGAACGTTTCTTTCTGTACAACATATCAATAAACGCTTCAACACGAGTAACAAAGCCTGCTTCACCTGTTTGTTCATCTATTGATAAATGTAATATAGGCTTAGAATGAATTCTTGCAAATCTTGAAATTCTTTCAATCATCATTGAATCAGGACCGCAGCCGAATGCATTAATTGTAATGACACCGTCTATTTTTCTGTCTTGAATATAATGTGAAGCAGCACCTGAAATTTCATATTCATTTGCCCAATACAACTTTGTATTCATTGAATTTAAGCCCTCAAGCATTTGTTCTTGAGTTAAATTTAAAGCAGTAAATACTTTCACATCCAACTTTTCAAGTTTGTCAAATATTTTCATACTTACCCTCTCGTCGTATAAATTATATCCGTGAGCAATAAGTGCAATATTTATAGGATATGACTTTTGGTTATCGTTTATAACAACCTTATTTTCAAGGGCATTTCTTAATGCTGTCTTATAAGGAATACCGCTCCTTGTCATAACATGGAAATTATTATAAACTTTCCACGCATTTTTAGATGCCTTTTTAATTCTTGAAAAATCAGTAATTCCGAATTGAGAAGCAATTTCTTTTAAGAAATCATATAATCCGCAATTTTTTTCTGATTTATCAAAAGTAGCTTCAATCATTGTAAAAGGTTTTTTTACAACATTTCTGATTAAATCAGGGAGTCCTCTGATTTTTGAACAATTATAAATTTTTGGTGCTATTGATTGAATAGACGGGACTAAAATTTTATCTGTTCCTTTATCCAACAAATTTAATATATGACCTGCATAAACCTTAACAGGCAAACATGTTTCAGGCACCACCAAAGAAGAACCTGACGTCATTGTTTTTTTAGTAGTTGCGTCTGATAAAACTATTTCAATTCCAAGGTCAGAGAAAAAACCGTACCAAAACGGAAAGAAATCATAATATGATAACGCTCTTGGTATTCCGACTTGCATTTACACTAAATCCCTTTTTTACCATTTTAATTACAATTGATTATAACACGAACAATTTATTTTTTGCCTATTAATAACAGTTTGTTTCCAAACGGAAATATTTTTAAAAAGTTAACCAATTTTTTCTTATTATTAATTTGACAAATATATATACCTGCAAAAACTAAAGAACAAGCTAAAAGTTGTTTAAGGTTAATTGTTTCGCCCAGGAAGAACCATCCGAAAAATACGGCTGCAATGGGAAGCATAAACAAGAACGGAGAAAATTTACTTGCAGGCAATGTGCAAATTGCAAAGTTATATAAAGCATAAGCAACAACGGTTAAAATTCCCAAATAAATTACAACCAACAAGCTCGGGTTAAACACAACATTAAATGAGCCGTGAGAAGAAATATTTAGACAAGTAAAGAAGATTAAACCGCCAATAACCGAAATACCTGCCAAAAAGAACGGCGGATATTTATCCATAAGATATTTTGTTGTAATAACACAAGTATCTGTAAGTATTATTGCAATCAGCTCTAAAAAGTTTCCCAATAAAGGATTTGGAGCCGCTTCCGATGCATCTGAAGTAACACTTAATAAGACAGAACCTAAAATAGAAATACCAAGCCCGAAATATACAATTTTCATAAATTTTTCTTTTAATATAATTCGAGCTGCAATTACAAGCAAAACAGGTTCCAGCGAACTCACAATTCCTGCCTGCCCGGAAGTTGTATATTTAAGTGCATTTGTTTCAAAAAGAAAGTACAAGCAAGGCTCACACAACATCATTAAAAGTATTAATTTTATATCTTTTTTTTCGATTCTGACATTTTTATATACAGTAAAAATGAAAGGCAAAAATAATATTGTCGAAATTAACATTCTATACGTCATTAACTGTGGGGTAGAATAATATTGCATACAAATTTTTGTTGCTGTCAAGGTTGTTCCGTATAACAAAACCGCAATGGCTATTGATAAATATGCAAATAACTCGTTTTGATTTTTATATTTCGACAATAAATCTTTCATTTCATACAGATTCCTCAATCCCTATAATAAAGCATTAGTTTAATGATTGAATAAAAACATTGAAAAATCAAACTTTTTCCAAAAATAGTTAACAAAAATATATTAATTTAATTTATTAGTGCGTTCAAGAAGTAATCGCAACACTAACACCTCAAGTATAGTAAAATTAGAGAAGAAAGGAGTTAGTGATGCTACAATACAATAAACATCTAAGTTCAGAGG
>CAVEOW010000006.1:0-13866 GCA_963617295.1 bacterium
GTGTACATGAACATCTACACATATACCGGGCAAATTGTATCCTTTTGATTGAACTAAATTAGCTGTTTTTCTTCCCACTCCTTTAAATTTAGTAAGCTCATCAATTTCCTTTGGAACAATTGAGTTATATTTATAAAAAAGTTCATTCGCAATATCCAAAATTTGTTTAGCTTTGTTTTTATAAAAACCTACAGGATAAATTGCTTTTTCTAAATCTTCAAGTTTTACATTCAAAAAATCCTTTGGAGTTTTACCAAGGTTAAGCATTCTAAGTGTTGCAGGGTATGTCGTTTTATCATTTGTTCTTAAAGAAAGAATACACGCAATAAGAACAATAAACGGGTCATGAATATCTTCCATAAATCTGACAAACTCGGTTTGAGGAAGATTCATCTCTTTTATACCGTTTATAATTTTAGAAAAATTCTTAATCATGAAAACATATTAACAGAATTATAAAAAAATAGAAAATAAATTGAATTTTTGCTATACTGGTTGCAGACGAAACAGAAAGTAAACAGAGGGAACGACTATGTTTGAAGATTATTTTTCAGAAAGAATTAAGAATACGCCATCATCTTTTATCAGGGAGATTTTAAAGGTTACACAAAAACCTGATATGATTTCATTTGCAGGAGGGCTTCCAAATCCTGTATCTTTCCCGAAAGAAGAATTAAAAATTTCAATGAACAGAATAGCAGACGAATTCGGCGACAAAATTTATCAATATTCAACAACTGCCGGAATTGACGGTCTTAGACAATATATCATTGACAGATACAAAAAACTTTGGGGAATGGATTTAACCCTTGATAACATAATTATAACAACAGGTTCTCAACAAGCACTTGATTTAATCGGAAAAACTTTTATCAATAAAGGTGATAAGGTTATGGTTGAAAAACCGTCTTACTTAGGTCTTTTACAAGTATTTAAAATGTATCAGGCTGATTTTGTTGAAACAAAATTAAACAGTGACGGCTTAGACATTGAAAACTTAAAAGAAACAATGTCTAAATATAATCCGAAATTAGCTTATCTAATTCCGAACTTTCAAAACCCGACAGGTTTAACATACTCAAAAGAAAATAGAGAAGCTGTTTTTGATGTAATCAAAGATTATGACATGATATTAATTCAAGATGACCCGTACGGAGAACTAAGATTTGAAGATACTCCTCGTGTTCCTTATATCGGATTAAATAAAACAAAGAAAAATATTTATTTAGGTTCATTCTCAAAAATCGTTACACCGGGTATGAGATTAGGCTATATTATTGCAGATAAAGAAATTATTAAAATGATTGAAACTGCAAAACAAGCATCAGACTTACATTCAAACGTTTTTGGTCAATACCTGATTGCAGATTACTTATTGCATAACGATTTAGATAAACATATCGAAAAAATCAAAAAATTATATAAATCGCAAGCAAATGCAATGGTTGCTGCAATGGAAGAATATTTTCCGAAAGAAATTACCTTTACAAAACCGAAAGGCGGTATGTTTACTTGGGTAACATTAAAAGAGGGTACAAATGTTCTTGAATTATTTGATAAAGCAATAGCTAAAAAAGTTGCATTTGTTCCCGGCCATCCTTTCTATGTAAAACCTGAAAATGTTAACACTCTAAGATTGAATTACACAAACGCAAACGAAGAAACAATTAAAGAGGGTATAAAACGACTTGCGGAAGCAATGAAAGAAATATAAAAATAAAAAAAATCAAAAATACCATTGCCAATCTGGTAGCGGTATTTTTTTTCGCATTAATTTTTCAAATAATACATGTATAATAGAAACATTACAAAATAAAAAATATAAATTTTAGTGGTACAATTTATTTATACAGTAAAATTAGGGGTAAAAATGGATAGAAATAAACGCATTGCAATTTCGATTTTAAGTTTAATCGGCTTAGCTTTATCAATAGAACTTTGTGTAGTATATTACAATTCAAATTTTGTACAAAATGCAGCACCCAGTATATGTGCAATTAGTGATACCATTGATTGTGACGGAGTTGCCAAAACAGCATACTCACAATTTTTAGGTGTACCGCTTTCACTTTGGGGCGTTTGTTTATACCTGTTTACCTTGTTTATGACTTGGATAGACAAAATTCAAAAGTTTGATTTTACAGGGCTTTTAAAAGTCTTTAAAAATCAAACTTCATATATTTTCTCATTGATGTTGTTATCATTTGTAATTTCTATGGGACTTGCAACAATATCAATATTTAAAATAAACTCAATTTGTCTTTTCTGCTTTATGACATATCTTGTTGATTTGATAATTGCATTAGTTGCAAAAGATTGGAAACAAAATCTCTTATTTGAAATTAAAACATCAATTGCAGATTTTATTGAGGCTTTGAAAGTAAGAAGACAAGCATTTTACTTTTTCTTAGTTGTAGTTCTTGCTGCTGCCATACTTTCATATACTGCAACTACAAATGTTTTAGCCCCTCAACTGAAAATTCAAAAAATGTTAAAACAAATGATAAATTCACTTAAATTAGAACAAGCTGACGGAAATACAATAGGACCGAAAAATGCAGACTTGGTAATTAATGAATACATTGACTTCAACTGTGGCGGATGTTTTATTGCACATATTTATTTACACAGAATTGTTGAAGAATTTGAAAATGTAAAAGTAGTTCAACACAACTTGCCGTTAGAAAAAGTCTGCAACCATAATATGCAATATGAGGGTCATAAAGGTTCTTGTATGAAAACATCTTATGCTCTTGCAGCTAAAAAACAAAATAAATACTGGGAAATGGCTGATATTTTATTCCTTCAACAACCAGAAACAGAAAAAGAAGTAATAGAAAAAGCAAGACTTGCTGATTTTGACATCAGAAAATTAAAAGATGACGTAAATAGCGAAGAAATAAAAACAGAAATAAAAGACTCAATTGCAGAAGCGGATTCAAAAGATATTCAAGGAACTCCGACCATCTATATAGGAATGAAAAGAATTATGGGAGTCGGAAGCTATGAAGAATTTAAAAAAACGGTAATAGAAAATGGCGGAAGAGAAAAACCAAACCACAATTAATAAAGTTCTACTGCATGCCTGTTGTGCAACTTGTAGCGGATATCCGATAGAAAAGTTGCGAGAACTAGGGTATGAGCCTGTCATTTATTTCTTTAATCCGAATATTTTTCCTCAAGAAGAATTTGATAAACGTTTAAATGAACTCATAAAATATACAAAAAAGAAAAATGTTGAACTGATAATAGACAGACACGACAGCGAAAATTGGTATAATGCAATTGCAGGTTTGGAAAATGAACCCGAAAAAGGCAAAAGATGCTCAAGATGTTTTGAATATAGGCTTTTATATACCGTTTTAAAGGCATTTCAATTGGAATACAAATATTTCACCACAACATTGACCGTAAGTCCGCATAAAAGTTCTAAAGTTATTTTTGAGATTGCAAAAGAGCTTGCAAATAAATATGAGCTTACATTTTTAGATATTGATTTTAAGAAACAAGACGGATTTTTAAAGACAATGCAAATTGCAAAAGCAGAGGGATTTTATCGCCAAAATTACTGCGGTTGCGAGTTTAGCATGTTTAATTTATTCTTTAAATAAATTTAATAACAAATTTATTTTTTTCATGTTTTATAAAGACAAAGGAGAAAATAATATGCTTAATGTTTCATTCGCAGGAAGAGTCCACTTTAATCCCAACATAAAAATTAAAAATGCAAGAGCTTCTCAAATTGCAGACGCAATAAACAGAGGATATCAAAAAGGCAGCAATGATTTAGGAATGCGAGTAAAACCGATAAGACCAATTAGCGGCAAAAGTTTGATGAAAATTAATTATGATTGCTTCGATAAAAAGACAGAAATGCTGAACGAAAAGGGAATTGAGGGATTTAATAGTATATATCCTCGTACAATTAACATATCTGCGGAATCCAAGATAAGCGATTACGTTGAGGCTATTCGTAATTTTGTAAGAGATTATACGGATACCGACGGTTTCTTGTGTAAGTTATTTGACCAAATTCAAAAATAACATTAATTTACCACGGATAATCGCTTTTAAATTGCCAACCGTCATTTATAACTTTTGCCGTGCAGCAGTTATAGTTTTTATCTGAAACACTTTTATTACAATGACGGTTTATATATTCTTTTGAATATTCATAACAATATGGTTTTATATTGTCATTATCAACAACATTAAATATAAATACATCTTTTCCTATAACATTAGGCTTTTTTGGTCCGTTTATATCAACATAGAATAAACCATTTGTTACATAAATAGGGTTCCCATTATTATCTTCTGTATTTCTCGTATAAAAAACAACAGTTCCATCTAAGAATGAGAATAATATTAAAAATAATATTAGTTTCGAATGCAATCATTTCTAATAAATTAATCTTTTTTTTAGTAAAAAGCACGAAAATCATATGATTTTCGTGCTAAAACCGTATATTATTAAATGTTATATATTAGCCCTCTTTCATATAAGATACCCACTCATTTATCATTTGAAGCATAGGAGCGGCGTGTCTTGAAAATGCGTCCATCCAAGCATTCGGATCTTCTTTATTTGGGTTTATTGGATCTTTTGCAACGTTTCCGATTCGTTCTGAAATAGCAAACATATCTTCTGACGGATTAGTTTTTTCTTGGAATTTCTTTACGGCTTCATCAAAAGCTGTTTCATAATCGACTCCGTTACTGAATGCTCTATAAAAACATTGTTTTGCTTCTTTCGTGTTTTTATCATATTCCTCAGATATTCTGTAATGATTTCTGTCCAAATAATTGATTAATGCTGTTGTACTCATAAATATAAACTCCATATTATTACACGTATAATAAATGACGTAAAATTTTTGATTGCGTATTTCTATACTCATATTAAGTTTTGTAAAACAACAAGAAAGTTATTTTACATAATTTTTTCAATACAGAATTGAAATTTATAGTTTATTAAATTTTAATATAACATCATCCGCAGGTACTTTATTTAATGATAAATATTGAAAAACTACATCCAAGTATTGCTCTTCATTAAGTTTATTTTCTTTTAATGAGTCATAGGATATATTAAAAAATTCCTTTGCTAAATCTGCGACTTTATATTTTCCGATTTCAGTATTTATTGCGGTTTTTGGGGTTTGCTCCCTTAAAATCATAAAATCTTCATAGGTAAATTTTGATAATATTTTTTCAATTTCTTCAAATGCCGATGAATTATACATAATTCCTTTCCAAAAAGCAGGAACTGAGAGTGTCATCAAAGAACTTTGAGCATCATGATTTCTTATTTCAACGTAGCTTTTTAATCTGACATCAGGAAAATACAAACTTATATGTGTATGCCAATCTTGAATTGTCGGATTTATTCCCATATATCCTTTTTGCATAAACTCTCTAAATGTTTGAGATATCGGGAAATAATTATCTCCTCTTTGTACAAAAATCATCGGAACGTCAAGTAAAATTTCAACATAATCTTTAAAGCCGAAATCCAAATCTTTTTCAAAGAGTTTTTTGCTTATATAGCCGCACCTGTCCTCATCTACATTCAGCCATGAATTAGCACGGAAAGATTTATAACCCGTTAATTTAGAGTTACGAACAGGAGAATTTGCATAAACAGAGCTTATAATAGGACTCATTTTTAAGGCTAATGCAAGTTTTTCGATTGCATCATATTCATCTTTGTAATCAATATTGGCTTGAATTCCTGCCGTTTCTCTCATCATTACAAACGGAGTTAAATGTTTGCTCGGCAGATATTTTGTCATATATTCATAACGTCTTTTTGGAATAACGGGAATATTATCAAAAGTCGAAACGTTTTGATTTCCGCTGTTTAAAATACAAGTACCGATTTTTTCCGCTTCATCAGATAGCTTTGTATAAAAGCTCAATAATTTTGATGTTATTTCATCTAAGGAGTTATACGGTTTCAAACTTATTTCAACTTGACTTCCGGGTTCCAAAGAAATCGACCCGATATCACTTTTTAACCCTACAATATTTTTGCCGTCATAAAGTTTTTGCCATTTATTTTCGTCAAAACCGTCTAATATTTTAACAACATCTTCATAGCAAACGGCTTTGCCGTTATTTTTATATACAAGCAACTTTTCTGATTCAACTCCGATTGTTTGTTCATTTTTGCAGCCGGAGTAAAATATTTCAGCCAGTTGACTTTTATCCGTAATCATTTCGGAAGAATTATTTATTATTAGCATAAACCCTATCTTTCGAGAAATAATTTGCAATTAATTTTTCCAATTCAGCCATTATTTTATCTTCAAAATGAGTTTCGTCATGTTTGTTAATTTCTCTGATAAAATAGCATGGGCTTGTTACATTAATTTCGATAGCTTTTTCACTAATCATATCAAGTCCGATTAAGTATAAGCCTCTTTGCGAGAGTTTTTCCGCTATTTTTTCAGCGGCATATCTTTCATTAGGAGTTAAGTGAGTTGTTTTAAAAAATTTGTCCGAATGTATTGAAAATTTAAAGTTGTGTTCCCCCGGTAACTTTTGAATACACTCCTCCATTACTTTATTACCGATAATAAGGACTCTTTTATCTCCAAACTTAGCTTCCGGCAGATATTCCTGTACCATAACCGGAGTTTTTCCCTCTTCCGTCATATTTTGTATAATCGTTAAAAGGTTGTTATCATTCTTGTTCAAATAATAAACGCCGCTTCCAAAACATCTGTTTAACGGTTTTAAAATTGCTTCGCCTTGTGTTTCCACAAATCCAACAATTTGTTCAGGTGAGCTTGTAACAATATTTTTAGGCACAAATTCCGGGAAAAAGTTTATATGAAATTTTTCATTAAAATTCCTGACTTCACTCGGGTCATTAATTAACATTGTTTTTGTTCTGTCAACATAATCAAAGACATAGCAAGCGTCAATATAGCTTATATCAACAGGCGGATCCGGACGGAAAAACACAACTTTAAAATCATTTATAAGATTTTTTGAACTTTCTTTATTATAAAAAATATTTTCATCTTTAATATAAGATTTTCTGTTAAATACGCAGCCTTTAGCGTTTTCTATAAATAAATCACGCTTTGTTGCAATTGCTACTTCATAGTTTCTTTTTAAAAACTCTTTTATCAACCAAAAATCGGTAACCAAATCATTAAATTCAAAATATTTCAGTTCTAACTCATCAATTATAAAAAGAATACGTTCTGGCATGATTATTATCCCTAAATGCTACTAAAATCAGATTATCACTTAAATGAATTTTTTCAAACTGACATTAGGATAATAACAATAATAGCAATTTTTTTATTATTCTATGGTAAAATTTTGTAAAATAGTAGCAAATTATTTATTTTGAGGACTTAAAACGATAGAATTTATTAAGGAGCAGTGAAAAAGCATGAAAATATCACCGGTCAATAATTCTTATGTTCAAAAGAAAACAGTAAATAATAACAAAAGTTTTAACGGTCTTTGGGGAAAACCAACTTCTAAATGTGATATAGATCCGATTTTGTCGGTTCCTAAAATATATAAAACTTTTTATTACTATCCTTTCATCGGGGAAAGCAAAGAAAGCATCAAATCTAACGTTGATAAAGTTAACCATGCCGAATTAAGAAAAGAGGACGGATTAACAAAATATTACGTTCGTGAATGTAAAGTTTGTGTTGATACGGAAGCAACTAAAGAAGAGTACGAAGAATACATCAACGTTAACAATCCTAAAGATGTTACCGACGAAATGGTTGATATACATAAAGCTGTTAAAGGTAAATTAAGAGATTGTCCGCTTGACGCCGAGCCAAGAAGTGCTCAAAATCCGGTTGTTTCGAAAGCTATCCAATAGCTTAATTAAGTTGACACTTTAATTATAAAAGCATTGCTGCCATACAAGCCGAAATGTATGATGTCAGTGTGCCGCCTATTAATGCTCTGATTCCCATTCTTGCCAAGTTCTTTCTTTGGTTTGGAGCGATTTCGCCGATACCTGAAATTTGAATTGCAACAGATGAGAAATTAGCAAAACCAGAAAGAGCAAAAGTTGTTATAATAAAGCTCTTTTCGCTAATTAATGCTTTTATGCTCATTAAATCCGTAAATGCAATTGCTTCGTTCAATACAAATTTTGTACCTAGCAAGGAGCCTACTTGCGTAACTTCGTTCATCGGAATTCCCATTAAAATAGCAAATACTGAGAATATTTTTCCAAAAATCATTTTTATTGATAAATGTTCAATGTCCATTCCTAAGAAATTCAAGTTTAAATGTAAATATTGATGTGCTAAATAGCCAAATTTACCTAAAAAGTAATCTAACAAAGCAATTAATGCAATTAAAGCTATAAGCATTGCGATTACATTTAAACCGACTTTCATACCGTCAGAAGCCCCTTTTGAAATTGCGTCTAAAACGTTAACATCAGTTCTTCTTTTTCTTATTTTAAAATCGTTTTTCGTTTGAGGTTCTAATGTTTCCGGATAAATAATTTTTGAAATAACTAATGCCCCCGGAGCTGCCATGATACAAGCTGCTAACATATATTGGGGCGGAATTCCGATACCTGCATATACAGCAATTAATCCGCCTGATAAACATGCCATACTGCCCGTCATTGAAGCCAATACCTCTGAACGAGTTAAATTCGGCAAATACGGTTTAATCATAATTTGAGCTACAACCTGTCCTACAAATGAACTTGCTACGTTAGACAATGCCTCTGCACCTGATACATCCATAAGTTTATTAACTATTTTACCTAAAAATGCTACAACTTTTTGCATTATGCCGTAATAGTAAAGGATATTTACCAATATCATCATAAAAATTAATGCAGGGATTAAATTTAATGCGAACATAAAAGACTTATCGCCGAATATTTCCTGCCATATTTCAGGGCTGTTTGATAAAGGTCCAAAAACAAAATTTGACCCCTCGTTTGCAAATTGAAGAATTTTTTCTACGAAATTACCGATATATTGAAACATCAACTTTCCGGGTTCGAATTTCAATATAAATAGTGCTAATAAGAATTGTAAAACCAACCCGACAACAACTGTTTTATAATTAATTGCTTTTCTGTTAAATGACATTAAGAACGCAATTAACAACATTGCGGCAATCCCGAGTATTCCAAATAAAATATTCATATAAATTCCTTCAATTAGCTATGAGAATATAATACTATAAATTAAATAAAGATAACCTCTATGTAAATTTTTTTATATTCATTGTAAAGTATATTTATGAAGAAGATTTTGATTTTACTTATTATATGCTTAATGCTTGTACCTGTTGTGTATGCGGGAAACACAAAAGAGATACAATTTATCTATATTAACGGTTCAAATAACAATGATAAAAAAATGAAGGATTGGTTTTTAAAGGGATAAAGAAAATGCACCCTAATATGTATAATGCCTTTAATTCTTCAATTTTTATTCAAGAACATCTTTTAAATAAAGGTGAATATACCCTTTCTCAAAATGAACAAACTTTCTTTTGGGGAGATAAAAGTAAAGTTGAAATTGAATCACTAAACAGTGATTTGGATGTTGCACAAATTTTTAGCCCGAGAATAGCACAAATGGTTCGTAAATTACTTGCTCACTGTTTACATGACGCAATTTGGGTTTCACATTACAGAAATATGCTCCCGATTATAGAGGATTTACACACTCAAATAATGGAAAACCATAAAAACAATAAATCGGTTGTATTATTCGGGTATAGTGCCGGAGCTTTTGTAACTTATGAATATATATTTAATAAATTGGCGGATATAAGTTTAGAGGATTACTTCAGCAGGGTCAAGGTTGAAGATAAAACAAGGGAGTTGATAAAAAAACATCCGATGCAAGATACCTGTATTGACGCACTTGTTAAATCTCAAGTCAGTATATATAATGTTGAAAAAAGGCTTATGCCAAATCCTAATGAGGATATTTTGAGGAAAGGATACTTGGAACTTGATAAATATACCTGCCAATACTATACTCCAAAAGGAGCGGTAAAGGGTATAGTAAACTTTGCAAGTCCTTTCATATTGTTTTACTCTGATGTTTCAAACCCTGAATATCCTCTGACTTATTTCAATAAACTTTTATATAAATATTTAATTGAGAATGATGTTTTTTGGATGACGGTAAATTATGCCGAAGACCCGCTCGGATATCCGACGGCTGAAAATATAACCTACTCTGAATTAAAAGACAAACTTATGATTAATATTGATAAAGGACACGGATTTTTATACGGGGAATCAAGAATTAAAAACAGAACAACTTTTATCGGTACTCACACTTCATACTGGAGTACATCTAAGAAGTTTTCAAGAGAAGTTGCAAAAGCATACGAAAAAGGGTATAAACTGTATAACAAATAAAAGGAGCTTTTCGCTCCTTTTTTATCTTGCTTTAATTTCTTTGATTTTAGCATTGTATTGATATACCGCATTATCTCTTTGCAATTCCAATGCCTTAATGTCTTTGTTCAATTTATATATTCTGTTTTGTTTTTGAACGTCATTCATTGTTGTTGAATTTTGAGTCAGTTTAACTTTTGCTTTTAAATCTTTAATTCTGGAATTATAAGCTGCTTTTAGCTCGTTACGTTCACTCTTTAGGATTTTAATTTTTGCTTCTTTTTCAAGCCCCTCTAGGGTTACGGGCTTATTTGGGTTTAGATTGTTAAGTGCTTCTTTTGTATTCTCTACCGTTTTGTCAGCAAAGTTTTTTGTTGCCTCTTTTGTATTTTCGTATCCCGCTTTTGTGCTTTCACTTGTCTTTTTTGCAAACTCTTTTGTTGCCTTTTTTGTTTTATGAAAACCTCTTTTTGCGGAATCAGATGTTTTTTCAGCCATTTCTTTTGTTGCTTTAACGGTTTTATCCGTAGCTTCTTTTGTAGCTTCTATAGCCTGACTTGTTTTTGAAGGTTCTTTTTTATAGGTGGTTGTTGTGTCTATTGTTGAAGTTGGAATTTCGATTTTAACAACAGGCTCTTTTATTTCTGCATTAACATTTGTCAGCGTATATCCGCATACTAAAAATGCTGCTACCATAACAAAAAGTACTTTTTTCATATTTTAAACTACCCCTCATTTTCTCTTTATAATACTTTAATTGGAGTTTCAATTTGTGTCAATATATAAAAAAGAAGCTCCGCAAAACGGAGCTTCTTCACTATCTGATTAATTTTTATTTAAAAGAATTTTTAAAGCTCTTAATCGCATCTTGTCTTTGTTTTTGTCTTGCTTGTGCAGCTTTTTTATCTGCTTCTTGTTGAGCTTTTATATTTTGTTTTGTTTGGTTAACACTGTTTTTTACAGAATTTTTTGTATCTGTTACAGCTTTTTTGTTAGCTTCGTGTTGAGATTTTAAATCGTTCTTTGCTTGTTGAACTTTCTTTTCTGTTTCTGCTTTTTTAGCTTGTGCAGCTTTTTCGTTTGCAGCTCTTTTTGCTTCAGCGTCTTTTTTTGCTTGTTGAACTTTCTTTTCTGCTTCTGCCTTTTTAGCTTTTGCAGCTTTTTCATTTGCAGCTCTCTTTGCTTCAGCATCTTTCTTTGCTTGTTCTATTTTTTTATTGGTTTCAGCCTTCTTTGCTTCGGCAGCTTTTTTGTTTGCTGCTCTTTGAGCTTCTGCATCTTTTCTTGCTTTATCAATTTTGTTTTGAGTTTCTGTTAATTTCTTAGAAACAGCAGATTCTTCTTTTGATGTGTTAACTGTTACAGTCGGTTTTGTTACTTTTACTGCGGCTGCATTTACTACTGAATTAATACCTAAACAAAATACAGCAGTAACTACTAAAGCTAATAATGTTTTCTTCATAGATTTTTCCTTCTTTTAACTTATGTCCAATTGCTCTTTGGGAGCTTAGAATTGTTATTTGTGTTATTTCTTATTGATGAACCGCTTTGGGTTTTATTGTTATAATTTCCATTACTATAACTGCTGTTATAACCGTTGTTATAGCTATTATTGTAGCTATTGTTATAACTATTGTTGTAGCTGTTATTATAACTGTTGTTTTTTGAGTTATTATATGAATTATTATAACTGTTTGAAGTGTTGCCGCCGTTTTTGTTTTGGTATGCTTTTTGGGCAGACCCCTCTAATCTTTGTGCAAGCGGTGACGGAGTTATTTTTTGTCCTGTACTGGGAACAAATACATCTACACTATCTGCATTTGCTTGGGCAAAATACACACTGCCAAATATTAGTGTTGTTGCAACTAATGATAAAATAATATTCTTTTTCATACTACTTTCCATTTATTACTACGTGTGAATACTGAAAACTTCTTAAAAAATCACTAACTTCATCTTTTGTATATATTTCTTCATCAACTTTCTTTTGTCTGAATGTTGTAGGAGTAATATAATCTGTTTGATAATCTCTTATAGTTACCGGACCGGGGACTATAGTTATTGATTTTTTACCGAATAATGTTGAATCAAATGCCTTTGGTAAAAATGCGATTTTATTTTCTCCGCTTGGAAGTATTTGGTCGCTGTATTTTACGCCTTTAACATTTAATGACTCAATCTTATATTTGCTTCCAAATATAGCAGGAAGATTTGTTTTTAATTCAGCTTGTCTTACATCTAACAACGGTTGATAATCAACATATTTCAAAGACAAGTTTCTTACTCTTATTATAGCGTGGAGTGTCGGAGTTATTTTATACTCAACCGCATCAATTGATGTTCTTAAACTTGTAGCTTCTTCAAATTTCTTTTCAAAATCTTCCGTATTAAAAGCATTTGTCATCATAGAAGGTACAATACTAATAAAAGCAGCATACACGAATAAAATTAACGCAATGAAAATCATCAACGTACTTTTATATTTTACATGATTTAGTTTGATTGCTCTTTTCTTAGATTTTTTTACTGCAACTTTCTTCTTAACGGGAACTTTTTTCTGCTCCATCTTACCAAAACCTCTTATTCTACACTATCTTTATATTACCACATTGCGAGCAAAAAATCAGCAGTTTTTTGAAATTTCCTTTACAAGTGAAAAAAAATAAGTAATATTAATAATATGAAGAAATTTTGTTTAATTATTTTATTTTTAAGTTTAGTGTTTCCGTCTTTTTCCTTAGCTAAAGACGAAAATACAAATACATCTCCGTGGGGAGAAAATTCTTCCGTATTTAATTCGGGATTTGAGGATCAGGAAGCTGTATCGGATAACAAGCTGAAAAAGGCAATTGAAGTCATTAAACAAAATCAATTAAGCAGAAAACAAAAACAATTGCAGAAAAATGTTAATCCGCTATCACCCTCGGTTGACACAAAACACCTTGAAGAGTTTGTAAATTCACAAGATCCTGATAATCAGCTTAGCCAAACACTAACGGTTATGATTCCTGTTTCCGCATACAATGATGAGGGAAAAACGATTTCCCCCGGGTATTACAAACTATCTTGCAAAAAAATAACAACAAACGAATATAATCTTGAACTTTCGCAAGGTACAACAAAAATTATGAGCGTAAAAGCAATGCACACGGAACAAGATTTAGAGCAAGACTCCATACAATTCTGCAATGCTGAAATTATTGACGGAAACAGAGTAAGACTTATGTACGGAAGCCTTGACTTAAACCTTGTAGGTTATTTGTATTTTAAATAATTCCTTTTCTTTCTCTCAATTCTTTTAATTCCTTTTGGAATGGAGAAATGCCGTTTAATTTGTTGATAATTGCAGGCATGTGCTTTAATGTATAATCAATTTCCTCTTCGGTTGTATATCTGCTTAAACTGAATCTGATACTTCCGTGAAGAGCCGTAAACGGAACTCCCATAGCCTTTAAAACATGGCTTGGGTCTAAACTGCCTGATGTACAAGC
>CAVEOW010000007.1:0-624 GCA_963617295.1 bacterium
TTCAAAAGCGAAACTATTCGAGCGTAGAGGAAATCCAAGACAAGGTTAGGATGAGATGATGACTATTTATTATGTCGATTGTACGTACTCTGCCCAACAAATAAAGCCCTTGCGACACTGAAATAAATTCAGGGTGCCATGTTTTTTTAGATTATTAATATACATGTCATTCTGAAATATTAGAAAAACGAGTGTTAGCGTAGTTTTTTAATCTGTTCAGAATCTCATTGTCTCTGAAATCTTATGAAGTATTAAATAAAATTAAATAAGACTCTTTTCTTCGGGCATGCTCAGGGGGGTTTATTTTTTTTGAGAAAAATGTTATACTCATAGTATGAAAAAAATATTATTAGACTGTTTATCTTCTTATTCATCTGACACCTGAAGTGAGTGCCTCTCATTTTTAGTGTTACATTTTTATTCTTAGGAAGAAAAGGCGGTTTTATATGCATAAGTATGCTACGTGTTTTTCAGTAATATTTTTATTACTTACTTTAACAATGCTTTTTAGCATTATATATTTTAATATGCCATTACTTTTAAGCGGAAACAAAATTGTTTGGTTTGCTTGCTTAAACTCAATCTTATTGGTAATTGTCGGTATATTCTTTACAATGTTTAAAG
>CAVEOW010000007.1:634-13784 GCA_963617295.1 bacterium
AAATTACAGAAGAGAGAAACAAATTTAATTTTCATTAAATACTTCAAATGCTTTATATGAGCTTCTTGTAAGAGGAGAGAAGAAAGTGTGTTTTATACCCGCATTTTTCGCTATTTTTGCAAGCTCGTCATATTCTTGGGGTTCATAATACCTTGCAACTTCAAGATGTTGTTTAGTAGGTGCAATGTATTGTCCTATTGTAACAATATCACATTTGATATCTGCTAAATCTTTAAAGGTTTGGATTAATTCTTCTTTTGTTTCGCCTAAGCCTACCATTAAGCCTGTTTTTGTTAAGATATTTGATTTTGTTTTTATATAATTTAAAAAGTCCAAAGAACGCTTATAATTTGCTTGCGGGCGGGCTTTTTTATATAAAGACGGTACTGTTTCAATATTATGATTAAATACATCGGGACAAGCATTTATAACAGTATCAATACTTTCTGTGTTTCCTTGAAAATCAGGAGTTAAAACTTCTATTTTAATCTTATTATCTACGGTTCTTATTTCTTTAATTACTTGAGCAAAATGATTTGCACCGCCGTCGGGCAAATCATCTCTGGTAACAGAGGTTATAACAACATATTTTAAATTTAATTTTGATACGGCATCAGCTATGTTCTTCGGTTCATTAGGATTTAACGCTTCCGGTTTTGCACAGGTTATGTTACAAAAACGGCAGTTTCTGGTGCAATTATTTCCCATAATTAAAAATGTCGCTGTGTTTTTTGCGTAACACTCACATTTATTCGGACATCTTGCAGCTTCACAAACGGTGTTAAGACAGTTATCTTTTAAAATATGTCTTACCAATTTTGTTTTGTCAGTATCTATAATTCCTCTTTTTAAGTAAGAGGGTAATCTTTTTCCGTTACTCTGCATAAAAAAAGGATATAACAAACGGGTATAAAAATAAAGGTTATACGTTTATTGTTAGTATTCTTGTTTTATCAATATTTTTAAGATTGCTTAATATAAAAATCAAGTAAAATCAAAGATTTTTAATTATCAATTTCGGCTAATCCTTAAAAGAAGAAAAAAAACTAAAAATATTGTATAATTCAAATAAACTAAGGTTTAGTATAAGGGCTGACAAATGAAAAAAATATTTATAACTTTTTTAATCATGTTTGCAGGAACGTTTGTTTTTGCATCGGAAACAAATACTTATAAGTTAGACAACGGGCAAACCGTAATAATAAAAGAGGTTCACGACAATCCTATTGTAATTATCGATACTTGGATAAAGACAGGTTCTATAAATGAAAGCGATGAAAATAACGGTGTCGCTCACTTTTTGGAACATTTATTTTTTAAAGGAACTCCGAAACATCCTGCAAAAGAATTTGACACAATTCTTGAATCAAAAGGTGCAGTTACAAATGCTGCAACAAGCAAGGATTTTACGCATTATTATATTTTAATCCCTTCAAATTACTTTGATTTGGCATTGGGTTTGCACTCCGATATGCTTTTAAATCCGCTAATTCCGAGAAAAGAACTTGAAAAAGAACGTAAAGTTGTAATTGAGGAAATTGCAAAAAATAACGATAAACCCTCAACGGTTTTATATAGAAACATGATTAAGGGATTTTATAAAAATCATCCTTACAGACGTGATGTTATAGGAACAAAAAATGTTATAGAAACAATTTCAAGAGAGCAAATTCTTGATTTCTATAATAAGTGGTACACCCCTGAAAATATGATAACAGTAATTGTCGGAGATGTAAATTCAGCAAAGGCAATGGAATCGGTAAAAAATAAGTTTAATAAAACTGTTTCATCCGACACAAAGCAGATAAAGCAAAATTACAAATTTGATAAACGTCCTACTGAACAAGTTGAAATAAAAGAGGATATGGATGTTCAAACTGGTTATATTCTAATAGGATTTAAAGGTTGTTATCCTATCGACCAAAAAGACTCTTATGCACTTGATGTTTTGGCAACTATTTTAGGCGACGGTAAATCCTCAAGATTGTACAAAGATATAAAAGAACAAAAACAACTTGTTCATTCAATTTCGGCCTCTCATTCTTCTATGAAAGATGATTCTATATTTTATATTTCGGCAAATTATGCAACGGAAGATATTCCTCGTTTAAAAGAAGCTATCTTTAACGAAATTGAACAAGTTAAGAAGAATGAAATTTCATCAGACGAATTGCAAAAGGCTAAAAATATAATTGAACGAGATACATTTTATTCTCGTGAATCAGTTTCAAATATTGCACAAGAAATCGGTTACACGGTTACAATAACGGATAATACCGATTATTATAAGAATTATTTGACAAATATAAATAAAGTTACGGCAGATGATATAAAAAGAGTTGCAAGAGAATACTTGGATAAGAATAATGCCGTAATTTCCGTGATTTTACCTAAAAAAGACGGTAAACCACAAATTAAAAAAGCAGAGAAAAAAGATTATCAGGCAAAAGTTATAAGCAGTGATAAAAATACAACAAAATATGAACTTGAAAACGGTGCAACACTTATTGTTACTCAAAATACGGCAAATGATATTATTGCAATGGAAATGACATCAAGAGGCGGAAATAATCTTGAAAAAATTCCGGGGGTAGCTTCTTTAACCGCTGACACTATGTTAAAAGGAACTCATAAATATAAAAATCAAGAACTTTCTTTGTTGCTTGAAGAAAACGGTATCAGATTAAATGCGGTAGCGAGTGGAGATTCATTCTCTCTTGCAACAAAATATACAAAAAATCAAGAAAATTTAGCTTTTGATATATTTTCGGAAGTTGCAAAAAGAGCTTCTCTTGATACATACGAATTTGAAAAAGTTAAAACAGATAAACTGTTTGCGATTAAAAATAAGAAAAATAATCCTGATTCTTTAATCTTTGATGAGTTTAAAACCGTATTATGGCAAGGGACTCCTTATGGAAACACGGGTAAAATCTTAGAAAAATCAATTCCGTCAATTCAAAGAGAAGATATTGCAGCATTTTATAATAACGTCTTTGATGCACAAAATGTTGTTATTACCATAAACGGCAATGTTAATCCGCAAGAATATATAAATTACTTCTCATCTTTATTGCAAAAAACAAGTACACCAAAAATCAATTTAAAATCGTATTCAACAAAATATAAGCCGATTTTACAAAATAAAGGAGTAAAAATTGCAAAAGATACGCAAGCAGCTTGGCTTATATACGGTTGGCACACGGATGGTGTTGTAAATGAAAAAGATTGGACTTCTTTGCAGGTAATAGATGCAATATTGGGTTCAGGCATGAGTTCAAGATTATTTTCAAATTTAAGAGATGAAGAAAGTCTTGCTTATCAGGTCGGCTCAACTTTCTCCGCAAATATAAATAAAGGTGCGTTTGCTCTTTATATTGCAACAAATCCTGCCAATACCGTTCAAGCAAAAGAAAGCATGTTTAGAGAAATTAAAAAATTACAAAAAGAGTTTGTGACGGATAAAGAACTTGCGGAAGCAAAAGATAAATTGTTAGGCAACTTTGTTCTTTCAATGGAAACAAATATGGACAAAGCAGAAGTTTTAAATTCTTTGGAAGTAACAGGAAGAGGCTATGAGTTTGTTGATAAATATCCGCAGCTTATAAAATCGGTAACTGTTCAAGACGTAATAAATACAGCTAATAAGTATTTTTCAAAGCCTTATGTATATGCCATAATCGGTCCAAAGGATTCAATAAACAAAATTTAAAATAAATTATAAGAGGAGAGTTATGTATGAGAAGCCAAATTGTTGTAGATAAAGAGTTCAATATTCTTTCAAGAAGTATTGATAATGCAACAACCTGCCAAGTTATAAAAGTTGATGAGGATAGTTTTGATGTAAAACTTCACGATAAAGGAAAATTTGAGGTTGATGAATCGGTTGAATTATTTGCAATGACACCAAAAGGTCAGCTTTATTTTGAAACAATCGTAAAAGAAGTAAAAGATAATGTAATATCAATTTGGTTTCCGATTTCTTATAAATATTTGCAAAGACGTGAATATTCAAGAATAGGCATTGATAAAATGATAGAACTTGAGGCAACCGAAAGTAATATCAAAGCACAAATTATAGATATAAGTGCAGGCGGTTTAAAAATAAGGACCCAAGTTCCGCTTGAACTTCTAAAAAAATATAAAACCAACATTGATATTGAAAATACCAATATAGAAACCGAATTTGAACCTGTCAGAATAGAAACGGACGGTCAATTATTTACGTCGTCAGGACGTTTTGTTGATTTAAAGAACTCTGATAGAATAGCACTTGTACAATATTGTTTCAGGAAACAGATTGAAAACAGTAATAAATAATCTTGTAAAAAGCTGAAAAATATAGTATATATAAGGAGTATCGGAAGAAAAGGCAGGAAGTAATTTGGCTGGAAAAGATAAAAAGAAAAAAGATAAAGAAAATAAAAGTATATTTGAAGATGATATAAAAGAACCGAGTTTTAAACATAATCTTTGGAATACAAATACGATAATGATTACAATCGTTACAACTTTTTCTCTTGTAATGTTTATAATTGTTCTTATAATGTTTGCTTTTGCAAAATCAATTATCGGAAATCTGCAAGAAGAACTTACTTCCGATTATCTTTCTAATTTGCAAGTTGTAAAACGAGCTTTACACTCTAATCAGTACGAGGACTTACAGCCTGAACTTAACTCAATTTTAAGCGGAAGTTACATTGTTAAATTTTTGATAGTTACTAATGATAAATGGCAAGAAGTTTATTCTACGGTTGATAAAAATACAATGAACTATGAAATTGTATCACCCGAACAAAACCACAATATAAGAAAAGCATATATAAAAATAAACAGTGATAATTTCGGGTTACAGAAAAAAGTAAAAATAATTCCTGTAAAATACGGATATAATACAATTTTCTTTGGTATCTCAACAAGCAATCTTATAAAATCTAATTTGGATCAATTGTATAAAAATTCCTGCATATTCTTTGCTATTTTGTTATTTGTAATAATGTGGCTTTCAATGTGGTTGGCAGGAAGTATTTCAAAACCGCTATCGATAATGGAAAAGAAAATTTCAAAAATTGCGGAAGGCGACTTATCAGAGCGTTTGGAATATACAAAATTTAGAGAATTGAACAGACTTGTATTGTCATATAACGTGATGGCTGATACGTTGCAGCGTTTATACTCTTCTTTGGAAGCCCAAGTTCAATCGAGAACTCAAGAATTAAAAAGTGCGTATGCGGAACTTCAAAATACGCAAGCAATTATGGTACATTCAGAGAAGATGAAATCTCTGGGTGAACTTGTTGCGGGTATTATGCACGAAATCAACAACCCAATTAACTTTATATACGGGAATATGACTCATTTGAGCAACTATTCAAAAGACTTAATGGAAATAATAAGTGCTTATGAAAAGTATGACAGTGAATTGAAGCCGGAAGAAAAAACAGAAGTTGATAATATTAAAAAAGAAATTGATTACGATTTCCTAAAAACAGATATGCCCGACTTGATTAAAAGTTGTAAAGAAGGTGCAGAACGTGCAAAGAATATTATTCAAGATTTAAAGAGTTTCTCAAGAATGGAAGAAGCTGCAATTACCGATGTTGATATTCCTCACGAAATTGATATGACTTTAAATATTTTGTACAATAAAATTAAGCATAAAGCGGAAATTCATAAAGAATATATTGATTATGTACCTAAAATTGAAGCATTTGGCGGTCAGTTAAACCAAGTATTTATGAATGTTATAGATAATGCTGTAAGTGCCATTAAAGACCACGGTGATATTTGGATAAGAATAAAACTTGATGACTTTAAAAAACACCTGATTCTTGAAATTGAAGATAACGGTGTCGGAATGGATGAAGAAACTTGCAGAAAAACATTTGATCCGTTCTTTACTACAAAACCTGTAGGTCAAGGTACAGGTTTAGGCATGTCAATTGCACATAAAATTATAAAAAGCCACCAAGGTGAAATCAGTGTAACTTCAAAACTTGGTGTCGGTACTAAATTTACTATAAAATTGCCGTTAAAATTGGATAGAGAAGTTCTTAACAACGGACTAAAGAATGAAGGAGAATAAGTTAATGGATAAATATAAAGTATTAATTGTTGATGATGAACCTGATAACCTTGCTCTTTTATATCGTACATTAAGAGGTAAATATGATATAGCTCAATCAACCTCTCCTTTGAAGGCATTGGATATGTTAAAAGAAGAGCATTTCCACTGTATTCTGTCCGACCATAAAATGCCTGAAATGGACGGAGTTGAATTTTTGAAAAGAAGCTGCGAAATTTCTCCCGATACAATGCGTTTATTGGTTACGGCATATACTGATGCAGGCATTTTGATTGACGCAATTAACTATGCAAATATATACAGATATATTAAAAAACCTTACAATCCTGATGAATTGTTGTTGATAGTTCAAAATGCAATTGAATACTGGCAATTAAAATCTGATAACAGTAATCTTGTTCAAGATTTAAAAGAACTGTTTGCAGGTACCGTAACGGCTATTGTGGAAGCACTTGACGCAAAAGATTCTTATACATTAGGCAGAAGCAGAAGAGTAACATTCTATTCCGTAAAGATTGCAAAGGCGTTGCATTTAAGTGAAACTACCGTTGGAAAGGTTGAACTTGCAGGATTACTTCATGATATAGGAATGATAGGTATTTCTGATGATATTTTATCTAAAGTTGAGAAACTTACACAAGAGGAATACTTAGAAATTCAGCAGCACGTTAACCACAGTGTAAGAATTTTGGATGATATTAAACAACTTAGTGATGTTGTTGATATTATAAGGTATCACCATGAATTTTATGACGGAAACGGTTACCCTTATGGTAAAAAAGGTGATGACATTCCAATCGGAGCAAGAATAATATCTGTTGCGGATGCTTTTGATTCAATGGTTACACCAAAAGTATATCGTCAACAAATATTACCGTCAGAAGCACTGAAAAAAATTAAAGATGAAGCAGGTAAACAATTTGACCCTGTTGTTGTAGAAGCATTTGAAACAATTCTTCCATCTGCAATCAAAGAATTGAAAGATATGGAACGGAAAATGCATCAGCAAATCAAATAAGGATGAGGGAACAGCTATTTATATTATTCCCTTCTTCCTTTCATAATGATAGAGAGAAGAGAGTAGTCGTTGTATAAAAATTTTGTATATTGGATTTGTCGTGCTTTCTAATCGGTAGAATTTCTTGTGCATACACAAGTTTTGAAAATTAAACGGTTTAGTTTATAATTGGTTTAAGATTTATTGGACAGGATAGTATATGAAAAAGATTTTATTTTTCTCTATAGTGATTTTTTCATTTTTATTTGTTATTCCGTCGCAATCGTTTGCCGATGACAAATTAGCAGAGTTTGAAGAAAATGTCATTTTGCAAAAGCATATTGATAATGTTGGTTACAAGCTATTAAATGCAAACAAAATCAACAAAAGAATGGTATTCACATATAAGGGCAAGGAAGAAATGGTAAAACTTGACCCTGCACTTACTAAGAGAAACATCTTTGTATATGACAAAATAATTCAATTTACATCCGAAGAAGATGAAATTGCTGCATATTTAGCTTTGGGAATAGGCAGAGTTGCAGAATCTTATGACGGAATATTTAAAGGTTATGTAACTTCCTTACAAATGAAAGGGGCACCTAAAAAATATGAATACTATTTTGATAAATTAGCAGTGGATTACATGGTTAAAGCAGGCTATAATCCTTTAGGACTAATTACTTTTATACATAAAGCATTTCCGCAGAAGCGTTATGATAAGGTTTCAAGACATAATTTGACCTCAAAAAGATTAGCAAAAATATATGAATATATATATGTAAAATATCCGTATTTCATAAAAAACAATACGTACATTACAAACGAAGTTTATCAAAACTTTCTTTTGACATCTGTTGATAACAGAAAATTGTTGTATGAAAAACTAAAAACAGGTTCAAAGAAAGCTGTGCATTATGAATAAAATCGCAAGCGGAATATTGTTTATATTGTGTACTTTTTTTATGTATTCACACACTGATGCGGAAGAACTTCTGCAAGATGAATATATTGACGAGTACGCAAAACAAATTGAAATAAAGCAGCCTGAAACTAATTTGAGATATAATTATAATTCTACTAACGGAATAAAAATAAAGTTAAAATTAGTAGGTTCGCCGATTTCAACTAAGAAACAAAATTTATATGAAAGTCAACCGCTTGATTTTGTCGTTAAACAAAATGTTAAATATAAAGGCAAAGTATTTATAAAACAGGGAACTCGTGCTACAGGGGAAATACAAACTTATATGCCAAGAGGAATGAACGGTATCCCTGCTATAATTTCAATTGACAATTTTGAAATACAAGGTTTGGATAAAAATAAAACCCATGGTTTTTACACAAAAAAAGGTCATAGCAGAACTTTGCTTTTACTCCCGATAAAATGGGCATTAACCCTTTTGTGGCCGAGCGGTTATCTTGTTAACTTTATAAAAGGCGGGAATGCAACTTTTGACGATAGGGACGTTGTTTATTTATATTACTACCCGAATTGGCACGAAAATATATAAATATTGTTATTGTTTTTTCTGTTTTTTTGTTAATCTGATAAGTATAAAAATAAGGAGAAAACAATGGATGAAATAATCAAGCAAATAATATTGACTCACGCAGGAAAAATCAACCTTTTTATGGTAACGAAAGCAATAATTGAAACAATATTATTTGTTGTATTTATAAATCTCGGAAACAAAACCTTTAACTTATTTTTTGATAAAATTATTGTGAAATTGCACGATACGGAAATGAAGAAGCAATATCAAACATTGCGTCAACTTGGTATTTATATACTTGATGCAATTTTAATTTTGTTCTTTACAACTAATATCTTAGGCGATTTTGGAATTGACATGAAACCTATCTTGGCAACTGCAGGTGTAGTTGGTGTTGCAGTCGGTTTTGGCGGCAAGAAGTTTGTTGAAGATTTGTTGACAGGTTTATCAATTATTTTTACCGGACAATTAAGAGTCGGGGATTATGTTACGGTAAACAGTTCTACGGGAACAGTTGAAAAAGTAACTCTGACAATGATTGTTTTAAGAGCATATAATGGTGATGTTCACTATTTAAGAAACGGTCAAATAGATACAATAATTAACCAAACAAAAAATTACTCCACACCGATATTTGATATAGCCGTTGCATACTCTACAAACATAAATCACGTTATAAGAGTTTTGAATGAATTAGGCAAAGAAATAAGAGAAATGCCGGAATATGGCAAATATGTTCTTGCTGATATAATGATTAGCGGTTTAAATGAATTTCAAGATTCTGCAATTATTGTTCAATGCAGACTTAAAACGACCCCGCAAGAACAGTGGATGATTAAACGCAAATTTAATCAAATGATTAAAGAAAGATTTGAAAAAGAAGGAATTGAAATCCCGTTTCCGCAAGTTGTTGTTAATAAACCAAGCGAAAATGAAGAAAAGGTTTCGTAATTCATCGGGTTGTTTTTAATGTATAATACAAGAGTTAAAGCATAAAGAAAGGGTTATTATGGAAAAACAAAATTTAGTCTCAGGTATGCGTTCAACAGGTAAGCTCCACTTTGGACACTATATGGGCGTACTTACAAACTGGGTTAAATTGCAAGATGATTATAACTGCTTTTATTTTGTTGCCGATTGGCACGCTTTAACTACAAAATACGATAAAACAGAAACATTAAGACAAGATAAACTTGATGTTGTTATGGATTGGCTGGCATGTGGGATTGACCCGAATAAGTCAACAATCTATTTCCAATCAAAAGTGTTGCAAATAGCGGAACTTCACGTGCTTTTGAGTATGATAACCCCGAATAACTGGGTAGAACGTGACCCTACGCTTAAAGATATGGTTAAAATCATTAAAAATAAAGACGGTGATTCAACTGAAAATATTCCGCAGCTCAACTATGGTTTGCTGGGATATCCCGTTTTGATGTCAGCTGATATTATGGCACTAAACGCACAAATTGTTCCTGTTGGCGTTGATCAGCTTGCTCACCTTGAAATTACAAGAGATATTGCAAGAAGATTTAATAATATTTATAAAACGAATTTATTCAATGAACCAATGCCAAAACTTACAGAAATACCGTTATTGCTTGGTGTTGACGGTCAAAAAATGGGTAAATCGTTCCAAAATGATATTAAAATTTCGGATGACGAAATGACAACTTCGAAAAAACTTATGCAATGCATTACGGATAGAAGCAGAGCAAGAAAAGATGACCCCGGACATCCTGATAAATGTGAAGTTGCATTTAAGTACTATCTGGTTTTTGCAGACTCTGAAACTGTTAAGCAGGTTGAAACAGAATGTAAGGCAGGTCAAAGAGGTTGCGCGGATTGTAAACGTATGCTCGGTTGCATAGTAAATCAAAAATTTGCACCTATAAGAGAAAAACGTGCAGAACTTGCGAAAGATACTGATAAAGTTTACGATATAACCAATGACGGTAACAAAAAGGCTGCTATAGAAGCCGAAAAGGTTATGAAACAAGTTAGAGATGCCGTAAATATATAGAAAGTTCAACAGTGAAAACAAAAGTATTAACAATATTCGGAACAAGACCGGAAGCAATAAAAATGGCACCATTGGTAAAAGAAATCGAAAAGAATTCTGATACCCTTGAAAGTATTGTGTGCGTTACCGCTCAACACAGGCAAATTTTGGATCAGGTGCTTGAGTTGTTCAATATTAAACCTGATTATGACTTAAACATAATGAAAGAAAACCAAAATTTATGGTCATTAACAAGTGATGTACTTCTTAAAACCAAAGAAGTTATTGACGAAGTTAAGCCTGATGTTGTGCTTGTACATGGGGATACGACAACTTCAATGGCCGCTGCTTTATCTGCTTTTTACGCTAAAGTTCCCGTAGGGCATGTTGAAGCAGGATTAAGAACATTTGATAAATACTATCCGTTTCCAGAAGAAATCAATAGGGTTTTTACGGATGCGGTTTGTACTTATTATTTTGCACCTACGGATAAATCTTGTGATAATTTAAAAAAATCACAAGCTAACCCCGAAAATATCCATAAAACAGGCAATACGGTTATTGATGCACTTCTTTATACCGTAAAAAATCACTCGAAAGAGATTGACGGATTAAAGTTAAACCCCGAGTTAAAAACAATTCTTTTAACTTCCCACAGACGTGAAAATTTCGGAGAACCGATTAGGGAAATATGTGCTGCAATATTAGAACTCGTTAACAACAATAAAAATATTGAAGTGGTTTACCCTGTTCACCCTAACCCGAATGTAAGAAAGCCTGTTTATGAATTGCTCGGCAATAAAGAGAGAATTCATTTAATTGAGCCGTTAGAATACGCAGAATTTTGTTCCCTTATGAAAAAGGCACACATTATATTGACGGATTCAGGCGGTGTTCAGGAAGAGGCTCCGTCTTTAGGAAAACCTGTTCTTGTTCTTCGTGATACAACGGAACGCCCCGAAGCAATCGAATACGGTACCGTAAAATTAGTCGGAACAAATAAAAATAAAATTGTTTCAACTGTTCAAAATTTACTCAATGATGAGAATGAGTATAAAAAAATGTCAGAAGCAATTAACCCTTATGGGGACGGATTGGCTTCAAAACGAATTGTTGAAGTGTTGAAAACAATGAGAAAGGAAGTTTAAATTAAACTTCCTTTTTAATATTGTTTATATTTTTTATTCTCTTTCTTTCAAAGCAGTTCTTACTTTATCTTCAATTTCCTGTTCAAGTTCAGGTCTTGCAGATAAAAATTCTTTTACTCTGTCCCTGCCTTGTCCGATTTTTTCATCATTATAGCTGAACCAAGCACCTGCTTTTTTAATAATATCTAAGGATACTGCCATATCAATAATACAACCTTGTTTACTGATACCTTTTCCGTAAATAATATCAAATTCGGCAGTTCTAAACGGCGGAGCCACCTTATTTTTTACAACTTTAACTTTTACTCTGTTTCCGATTTCTTTGTCATCTTTCTTAAGAGTTTCGATTTTTCTTATATCAAGTCTGATACTTGCATAATATTTAAGAGCATTACCACCTGTTGTTGTTTCGGGGCTTCCGTACATAACACCGATTTTTTGCCTTAATTGGTTGATAAATATGACTGTTGTATTTGTTTTACTTACAATACCCGTTAATTTTCTTAATGCTTTAGACATTAGCCTTGCTTGTAAGCCCATTTGTTTATCTTCCATAGCTCCTTCAATTTCATCTTTAGGAACTAATGCAGCAACAGAGTCAACAACAACAATATCAACCGCAGCTGAACGAACAAGTTCTTCCGTAATTTCAAGAGCCTGTTCACCTGTATCAGGTTGTGAAATTAATAATTCATCAACATTTACACCTAAATTTCTTGCATATTCAGGGTCAAGTGCGTGTTCTGCGTCAACAAATGCCGCAATTCCGCCTTTCTTTTGGCATTCGGCAACTATATGTTGAGCAAGTGTTGTTTTACCGCTGGCTTCAGGACCATAAACTTCAACAATTCTGCCTCTCGGGATACCGCCGATACCGAGAGCCACATCTAAAGATAAAGCTCCTGTCGGTATGGTTTCAACGTTAACTGCAGGCTTATCACCCAAACGCATAATTGAACCTTTGCCAAAATCTTTTTCAATTTTATCGATAGCTAATTTAAGTGCTTTTTTTCTTTCTTCCGAAACATTTACAGTTTCTGATTCTTTTTCTTTTGTAACCATTTCAAATTCCTTATATCTACAAAAATATTATACCATTGAGTTGTCAAATTAAGTAGATATTTACTTTTTGCAACAATATGTATTAAATTATGTCGACAATTTATTTTTTTGTTAAAATTATATAGTATTTTACTATTAGTAGGGGATATCTATGAAGAATAAGATAATTTTATTTTGGACGATTGTCATATTATCTGTAATTTCTATTGCAATAATATGTACAAAACCGGCTTCATTGGGTCTTGATTTAGTCGGAGGTTCGAGAATTGTTCTTGAAGCTCAAACAACTGAAACAATTCCGACAATTACACAAGATATGATGGACGGTTTAAAAAGTGCTATTGAAAACAGGGTTAATGC
>CAVEOW010000008.1:0-13553 GCA_963617295.1 bacterium
AAACTGACCCGTATAGAAATACCAGAACAACATATAACCTTATTACAAAAAATATATTAAAAAAGGAAAAACTTGATAAGAACGGTGCTTGCATTGAATATCATGAATATTCCGAAAAAACCGGCTATTTAACTAATGAAGGTCATTTATTAAAAAATGGTGATTGGGAAGAAATCGAATACAGAAATTCATATCCTAACACAATGGAAACTCGTACGATTTTTGCTAAAAACAGAAAATCACAAATGCTTTATGAGTACAATGTTGACGGGAAAACTGAAAAAAGAAAATCAGGAGAAATATATAGAACAGCTTCCGATTCGTTCCCGATTTCAGTTATAAATTATATGACTAATGTTCCAAGGGATATTATTCTTTCAAGAATTGACTATGATTCAGAAGATAAATCAAAAAAGTCATATACAATATCTGATTATAACCCAAACCCTAATAATAACGTCAAGGTTAAAGCACAAATGGTTTCTGACGGAGTAGTTATTGAAGATATTAAATATGCTCCTGACGGCAATCATTTTGAATATACAATTGAGTATTTTCAAGATGGTTCAAGAGTTGAAACCGAATATACAGGAAGAAACAGAAAAGTTAAAGAAAGAAAATTCTCTCCATCAAACTTCCTGTTAAAAGAAGTTTATTATACAAATAAAATAATATTTGATAGGGTTGCAAGAACAATTGAAAGAGATCCTCAATCAGGTATGTCAAGGGATACTTTCTTTTACGATTCCGGGAAAAAACAATATGTAAAAGTTTATGATAATAACGGTAAAATTGCGTATGAGGAGAACTTCCGTCCGAATGGTACTATTGAAAGAACCAAACAATACTATACTGACGGTACATCAGAAGAAAATATATATGATGAAAATGGTAATTATGCACAAACAAGACACTATAACAAATATGGCGACCGTGATGATTACTTCCATCGCAGAGGCAATACAAACAGCAGTCAACGTTCGTACAGTTCAACAAATAAAGACTCATACTCAGGAAAAACAAACAGCAACTATGGCGGGTCTAATCAAAACTATTATTCTTATGACTACGGAACACAATATACTCAACGTACAAAAGAAAAATCATCAACAGTTGAAACTGATGAGCAATTATTAAAGAAAATTTCAGAATATTGTGCAAGCCAAAAATTCAGCTCTATATCAGAAAATGATTGGATAGGGTTAGGCAGAATTCTTGACGTTGAACCTGACAGACTTAAAAACATGACTCGTCAAGATTACAGAAAATTTGCACTAAAATTCCACCCGGATGTAAATTCTTCTCCGGAAGCAACTGAAATCTTCTGTATTTTGAATGCTATTTACGGAAAGAATAACTCATAACCTAAACTTTTAATTTCATCTCTGATTTTACAGGTTCCATGTGTATAACAGTTTTGATATTAGAAACTTTAGATGATATTTGAGATTCAATTTTGTCGCAAATTGCATGGCAATCATAAAGTTTCATATCAGGATTAAAGAACAAAGTTACTTCCAATTGTTTATTATTACCTGATTTTCTTGTTCTTAAATTTGCATAACCCATAACCTCGCTGCAATTTTTTATAATTTCATTTATTGTTTGCAAATCTTCTTTTGGAAGTGAGCCGTCAAGTAAGTTATTTAAAGTTTCTTTCGAGATAGAATATCCTGCTTTCATAATGATTACTGCAACAATTATGGCTATAACGGGGTCAAGGAAATAAAGCCCTGTATATTTAATAATCACTAATGCAATCAAAACTCCCAGTGAAGATAATACATCAGTTCTTAAATGTTCGGCATCTGCATATAAGGAAATTGATTCCGTCTTTTTTGCGACTTTAAAAAGGTAAGAACTTACAACTATATTTGCAACTACTGCAAAACCCATTGCATAAATACCTAAAGCAGATTCAAATGCTTCATTATATCCGAAAATCAACTTATTTAATGCTTCATAGACAATGTAGAGACCTGCAAATATAATTAATCCGCCCTCAATAAAACCCGACATATCTTCATATTTACCATGCCCGAATTGATGTCCGCTATCTGCCGGCTCGCTTGAGCGAATTACTGCAAAAAACGTTAATACGGAAGCAAGGAAATCCGATAACGAATGAATAGCCTCAGATATAATACTTATACTTCCTGAAATCATACCTGCTATTAACTTGAATATAATAATTATTGCATTTGAAGTTATAGATAACCCTGCTGCTAATTTTTTTTCGTTTACCATTTGTTATTGTCCTGAAGAAGTTGTGGTTAAAGCATTTAAGAAATTATATGAAGCAACCCAACCGTTAACCTGTGCTTCTTTATACTTTGCAAGTTTCTTTTGTCTTTTAGCTTGTAACTTTGCTTGCTTTTTATTAAACGCATTTATTTTAGATTGTGAAGCATTTCTTTTATTCACAATTGGCGTTGCATATGCAACGAACTGCGTATATGAGTCAGACTTGTATCCGACTTTTAATTTAGACGGGTATGCGTATGTTATGTAATCATAAATATACATTGTTCTTTTATCGCCTGACGGGTGAGTTTGCATTATATCAATGTAATTTCCGCTTATTTTATACAGTACGGAAACCATAGCTAAAGGATTATAGCCTGCTTTAACCATTAAATCGACACCCGTTACATCAGCTTCATTTTCTTGAACTCTTGACATTTTAAGCAACGATAAATTATTTGCGATTGCCATTCCTGTTCTGACTCTTTCATCAATATTTGCATAGGCAATTACATTCGAAGAAACCGTTGAGGCTAAACTTTGTTTTGCGACGTGATTATTTAAGATATGACCGATTTCATGAGCAATAACACCTGCTAACTCGTTGTCATCATTGACGTAATTGAGAAGTCCTGTGTAAACACAAAGTTCATTTTCCCCGCTGGCAAAAGCATTTATTTCCTCTGTTTCAATAACTTTAAAATTAATTTGAGCAGGTAATGAGTTCTTTGATAATAAGTTTGTACCGACTTTTTTAACTCTTTCTAACCCATTGGTACTTGTCCATACAGTTTTTGTACTTGTAGTTGTTGTTGCGGTTTTATTTGTTGTGCCTGTTGATGTTGTACTTGCAGCTTCAACATAAGTCATAGACAAGAATGAAACCATACACAGAATTAATAAAAACTTTTTCATATAATCACTCCAATTCATAACAACTGTTCTTCTACTCATTATATTACAATTGATTATTTAAGTGGAATTGTTTTAAATTAATTTATTGAAATATGATTATTAATTATTATAAATTTGCCATAAGATGCTTACTTTGATAGTATAAATTGGGATAAGAATTATAGGGAGTGTATTTATGGCTTTTAGTGATGAAAAATTAAAAAAAGCTCTTGCTCGGGGGATAATTACCGAGGAAATATATAATAAATTAATTGAATTTGACCCTGATGACAACAAAGTTGAAACTGCTGACGTTTCAGGCATGTCAAGATTTTCTAAGTTGAATGCAGAAGGCATTATGCTTTATGTCGGAAGTTTTATCATTGTTATTGCAATGTGCTTTTTTATGGGGCAAATTGTTCACAAGACAAGTTATATAACTATTTTATTAACCTCAATAGCGTATTTGGTTGCTTTTTTGCTTTCCGGCGAATATATGTGGAAAACCCAAAATAAAATTCCTGCCGGAATATTTTATTTATTTTCAATATTGTCGTTTGCATTTTGTGTAGTAGTTGTTACTAAAATGACAGGATTTTATCCGAAATTTTCAGAATTAGCCAATTTAGATGATTTTTGGGGGAGACAAAAAGCGGCATTAACTTTGATTACCGTATTATCATTATGTTTCTCGGGATTTTTAATGAAAGTACGAACAAATATATTATCAATAATTCCATTAATTGCGGGTGGATTTTTCCTCTGTAATCTTTATTGTATTACGGATAAGTTTTTTAATGACCCGTTAAATCAATATTCATTGTTGCTTTTACTATTTTCAATATTGCTTATTGGTATAGCCGTTCTAATTGATAAGAAAACAAAAATTGACCACCCGTTATGGTTGTATTCAATTGGTGCAGTTATGCTCTATCTTTCAATTTCATTATTTTTATCAAATATAGATTTTACGTTAAGTAATTCATTTCTTATTTATTTCATTTGTATGCTCGTAGTGAGCCAATTCTTTTTCTTGTTTGCACTTATTCTGAGAAGAAAAATGTTCTTAACGCTGGGTTTATTAGGTAGCGTTTGCTGGTTTGTTGCGATTGAGCTTTATATTTTGTCTAATGCAAAAATGCCACCGTTATTTGTTACTTCAATAATGATTATTACGGGGATTTTAATATTACTTTTGGGTTTGAAATTGAAAAATACTATGCCTAAATTAGAAGATTTCACGGCAAAACATTTACCTAAATTTATTCAAAATTTTATCAACAAAAATTAATTATTAATTAAATTACTTTTAATAAAATGACGAGGAGAAAATTTCTCCTCGCCATAATAATTGTTCTGTTATAAAAATATAACTATTTGCCATTTACAATTGCGTTATAACAATCCTCACATATTGTTTCATAGCCGTCAATTGTTCCGAGAGGTCTATATTTCCAGCAACGTTCACATTTTTCACCTAATGCTTTTGTTACATATATGCTATAACCCTCTTCTGAGTACTCGTTCAATACATTTTCGGGCTTTTCGCTAACTATAAACGCTTGAGACGTAATGAATATATTGCAAAGTTCCTTTTCATACTTCTTCAATAAGTCAGCTTTATCTGAAACTATATAAACTGCTGTTTCTAAAGAGCTTCCGATTTTCTTTTCCGCTCTTAACGGTTCAATTGCTTTTGTAACAATTTCACGAGCTTTTAGAATTTGAGTGAATTCTTCTTCTAATTCGGTATTATTCCATTCAGAATGAACAGTCGGCCACTCTGATAACAAAATACTCTCTAAACCGTTTCTTTGATTTTCAGGCGTGTTCTGCCAAATATCTTCTGCTTGGTGAGGCATTACAGGAACTAAAATTCTTGTTAATGCTTGTGCTACTTCATAAAGAACCGTTTGGCAAGCACGTCTTGATAATGATTTTTTACCGCTTGTATATAATCTGTCTTTTACAATATCCAAATAGAAGGAGCTTAAATCAACAGCCGCAAAGTTCTGCAAATATTGGAAATAACGATAAAATTCATAAGAATCAAACGCATCTGTTACGTTTTCGATTAAAACATTTAATTTATGAAGTGCAAATTTATCAAGAGCTTTTAAGTCCTCATACTTAACGTAATCTGTTTTCGGATCAAAATCATACAAATTACCAAGTAAAAATCTTGCTGTATTTCTTGTTTTCTTAAAGATTTCCGTAAGTTGTTTAATAATGTTATCACCAATTCTGATATCGTTTCTGTAATCAACGGAAGCAGCCCACAATCTTAAAATATCCGCACCGTAATTTTTAATGATATCATCAGGTCTTATGTAATTACCTAAAGATTTTGACATCTTTCTTCCGTCCTCACCGAATACAAATCCGTGAGTAAGAACTTGTTTATATGGTGCAATGCCTTGAGTTGCAACAGATGTTAATAAAGAAGATTGGAACCAGCCTCTATGTTGATCGGAACCTTCCAAGTATAAATCAACAGGTGTGTGATTTAATTCATCTGCTCTTTTTTCAACAACTGCTCTCCAAGAAACCCCCGAATCAAACCAAACATCCATAATATCTTTTTCTTTACGTATGTGAGTTTTTCCGCATTTCGGGCAAACAAATCCGTCGGGAAGTAGCTCTTTTTCACTGTATTTAACCCAAGCGTCAGAACTTTCTTTCTCAAACATTTTTGCAACATGTTCAATTGTTTCATCAGTAACAATAACTTCGCCACAATCTTCACAATAGAAAACAGGAATTGGAACACCCCACGCTCTTTGACGTGAAATACACCAATCAGAACGATTTTCTACCATGTTTGAAATTCTTGCTTCACCGGAAGCAGGTATCCATTTAACTTTTTTGATTTCATTTAAAGTTTGTTCTTTAAACATATCAACTTTTACAAACCATTGGTCTGTAGCTCTATATATAACAGGTTTTTTACATCTCCAGCAATGAGGATAACTGTGAGTAATGTCTTGTTTTGCCAATAAAGCCTTAGCATTTTCAAGTTTTTCTATAACAATTCCGTTTCCTTTATAGTAAGGAACACCTACTAAGTCAGTATCATTAAAGAAATCGCTTGCTCTCCAAATACCTTTTGAATCAAGCGGAGAGAATGTTTTAATACCGTACTTTTGGCAGACTTCCCAGTCCTCAAGACCATGTCCGGGGGCTGTATGAACGCAACCCGTACCTGCGTCTAATGTAACGTGATCACCTAAAATAACTTTACTTTCACGGTTATATAGCGGGTGGAATGTGTTCATTAATTCAAATTCTGCACCTTTTAAAACGCCGATTGTTTTAATTTGTGCTTCATCCCAAGCAACATCCTTTAAGAATGAGCTTAACAAGTCTGTTGCTACAACATATCTGTCATTGTTGTATTCAAATATTGTATATTCAAGTCTTGCATTTAAACAAACAGCTAAGTTTGACGGAATTGTCCAAGGAGTTGTTGTCCAAATAACAGCATATAAATCTTTTTCGGAATTGTCATTGATTTTTTCATAAACTGTTTTCTTGTCGTTTTCAGTGAATTTGAAACGTACATAAATACTTGTTGAAGTGTGGTCTGCATATTCAACTTCAGCCTCTGCCAAAGCAGTTTCGCAAGAAGCACACCAATATACAGGTTTTAAACCTTTTTGGATATAACCTTTTTTATACATTTCACCGAATACTCTGACTTGTTCAGCTTCATATTCAGGTGCAATAGTTAAATAAGGGTGTTCCCAGTCGCCTAAAACACCTAAGCGTTTAAATTCAGACTCTTGACCTTTTAAACTGTTAAAAGCATATTCTCTGCATTTTTCACGGAGTTGAGCAGGAGTAAGTGCATCTCTTCCGCCCTCAATATTTTTAACAACTTTATTTTCAATCGGCAGACCATGACCGTCATACCCGGGTACATAAGGAGCATAAAAGCCTTTTTGTGATTTATATTTGATAATAATATCTTTTAAAATCTTGTTTAAAGCTGTACCAACGTGAATTTTTTCCGAACTCAAATACGGAGGTCCGTCATGAAGAATAAAACTGTTTGTTTTATCTTTATTTTCATTCATCTTTTGATAAATGTTATGCTCTTCCCAAAATTTTTGAGTTTCAGGCTCTTTTTTTGTAGCATTAGCACGCATTTCCAAAGTTGTTTTCGGTAAATTTATGCTGTCTTTAAAATCCTTTTTTGTACTCTCTGTCATATTATCCACCTGTTTATAACTTCACTGAAAATATTTTATTATAAACAAAGGTAATAGTAAAAAATTATTTATGAATATTGAGCCATTGGTTAATGTAATAATTTATATTTCCGATATCTTTTTTTAATCTGCTCTTTAATTTTTCAATTCTCTTCTCTGAACCTAAAGAATATCTCGGAACTTTGTAACGTCCAAACCAAAATCTTGGGCTTAATAAAGGTATTGTTTTAAGAAATCCGATATCCAGTCTTTCTTCTCTGTCATTTAATTCTTGAAGTGCAAATTCAATAGAATTCGGGTTGTCATCAAAAATATTTAAACTTATTTTAATAGTTTGTTCTTTATTAATAATTTTAACACTTATTCTTACAAGTTTATTGTTTTCAATTGATTTAAACAGTTCATAGATATAACCAATCCCGGGAACATAATCATATTGAGAAAAATTATGTTCAGATTTCGTAAATCCCTGCTCAAGAAATGCAGGCTCAATTACTTCCGTGAATATATCTTTTCTGATTTTATTGATTTCTTTATTGGTATGTCTTTTTAGCATATTTAATTCTTCATTATTAATCTATTGAGAAAATATCTTGTAAATCAGCATAAGTAAGTGTTTTACCTATGTTTCTGTCAACAGAGATAACAGAATCAACAAGGTTTCTCTTATCCTGTTTTAGCTTTTGAATTTTTTCTTCGACAGTATTCTTTGTAATCAAACGATATACAAATACTTTTTTCGTTTGACCGATACGGTAAGCTCTGTCAGTTGCCTGATCTTCAACGGCAGGGTTCCACCACGGGTCATAGTGAATTACATAATCTGCACCTGTTAAGTTCAAACCTGTTCCGCCTGCTTTTAAGCTGACCAAGAAAACAGGTATTGTCGGGTCATTATTAAATCTTTCGACAACTTCCTGCCTGTTCTTTGTTGAGCCTGTTAAATATTCGTGTTTTATACCCGATTTTTCAAGCCATGCTTTTACAATATCCAGCATATCAACAAATTGAGAGAATAATAAAACTCTGTGGTTTTCGGATATAATTTCTTCCAGCATGGTTTTTAACTGTTCAAATTTACCCGAGGTTTCAATGCCTTTTTTGTCGTCTTTATCGTATAAACGAGGGTGACAACATATTTGACGCAATCTCAACAATGCTGAGAATATGCTCATTCTGCTCTTTTCTAAGCCGTTTTCTGCAATAGATTTGAATAATTCTTCTTTCGTTGAATCCAAAACTTCAAGATAGAAATCTTTTTGTTCGGGAGTCAATTCGCAATATGCAATATTTTCAACTTTATCAGGTAAATCTTTTGCTACATCACGTTTCATACGGCGTAAAATAAACGGATAAATTTGTGATTTTAAACGTTTTTCAACAATTTTTTCACCCCTGTCAACAATCGGAGTAACATATCTGTAGTTAAATTCATTTAAACTCAATAAGAACCCCGGCATTAAGAAATCAAATACAGACCATAATTCTTCAAGTTTGTTTTCAATAGGCGTACCTGAAAGTGCTAATTTATGCTGACCGTTCAACATCTTTATACATTTTGCCGTCATTGATTCAGGGTTTTTTATGTTTTGAGATTCATCTAAAATAATATATCTGAATTCATACTTCTTTAATTTTTCAATATCACGCCTGATTAAAGCATAACTGGTTATAATTATATCGTTTTTAGGTATTTCGTTAAAATGCTCTTTCCTTTCTGTTCCGCTTAATTTTAGGCACTTTAATGTCGGAATAAACTTTTGAACTTCGCTTTCCCAGTTAAATACAACCGAAGTCGGGCAAACAACCAATGACGGAGCTTTTTTGTCTTTTTCTTTTGCCTTTTGTAAAAGAGTCAGTGCTTGAAGCGTTTTACCAAGCCCCATATCATCAGCCAAAATCCCGTTTAGCCCGTATTTATACAGGAACCATAACCAGCTGAAACCTTTTAACTGATATTCTCTTAATTCTGCATTTATACCTTTTGGAAGTGATACATTTTCCATTGTAGAGAATGTTGAAATTTGTTTCCAGAAAGCTGAAAATCTTCTGCTCATTTTAAGTTTAATGCCTAAATTTTGCATTTCAGATAATAAACCGGCTCTGAACGTTTTTACAATGTAGCGGTTATCATCATTTTTATAAACATCAAACGTGTTAAAGGATTTTAATACCGAGAAAATATCCTGCCCGGGAACTTCAACAAACCCGTTATTTTTAACTCTTAAATACTTATCACCTTCGATTATCAGATTGTAAATTTCATCAAACGAAATTATTTCTTCTCCGACTTTTCCATAGATAGAAAGTTCAAAACTGTCTGTTGAATCAACGGCGAAATCGATATCAGCAACTATTTCAAGCGGATTATTTGATATTTTAAAGAAGCTCATATCGTCTTTTTCTTTAAATACCCACCCGTCACCTGCTTGTTTCAGGTAATAATTGTAGAAATCAATTGCATTTTCTTTTTCTAATGCAAGGTTATTTGTTTGCATAGGGGCAAATTTACACGCTAAAAGCATTTGATATGCTCTTTCTTCGTGTGCAATGTTTCTTCTTACCCAGTAAAGTAAGTCCTCTTTAGGTTTTTTAACTGTTACATAAGGATTTTTAGAAGCGGATTTTGAATATGCAACAATTGTTCCGTCATAATCAAATTCCAATTCGGCTTTTAATGCCCCGTCATAGTCCAATCCCATAGTAACGATGTTTAGCGGAGGTTTTTGCTCCAGTGTTAATTTATCAATAACTTCTGATACATCACACGGTATCATTTGTCTTAATTTTGGAAGTTCTTCGTACAAGAACTTTGCACCTTCCGCATCCTTAACATCAGTAAACGTAGATTTTATAAGGTTTTGAGGCAATGCCGATAACGCAATGTTAATAGGGAATATTCTGTTTTTGTATCGTCCCCATTTTAACTGTCTTGAAAAATATCTGACTTCCTCAAACGGTATAATATCATTTTTATCGGGACGTTGCCAGTATAATGATAATAAAACATTCCCGACCATTGAGAAATTAACGGATAAAGACAATTTCCATTCGTCATTACCAAATACCAATTTATGTTTTGACTTACCGTCAATAACATCATCAGCTTTACTTAAAAGTTGAAAAAAACCGTCAAATTTTGCAATCGGGATATCGTACCAACCGGCTTTTTTATCCAGCCTTGAAACTTTTAATAACTGCTGAAATATAGCAAGTTCAACCTTTTGTGAATTGTTAAGTTCAAAATCGGGGTTAGCTTTTTGTGCGGCAATTATTGCTTTAAATAGAGCTTCAATATCTCTTATAACTTTACCTGTATTTCTGTCCATTACCAGAATAGAGAAGAAATTTTGTCTTCGTTTCGGGTTAAAATGGAATATATATCCGCCTTGAGGATCGGGATTCATTTCAGTTTGTGTATCAGAATAATCTGCCGGAATTTTAAATCTTCTTTCTAAAAAATCATCATATGCGTGAGCGTCTATTGCTTTCATTGCAACTGCAATAGCGTGTTTGCACCATTTTTCTTTCAACGGGCAAGAGCAGGAAGGTTCAACACTTGATTTTTTAAACTTTAATTCAACATCATAAGATGACTTATAATTACCCTTAACTTTAGCACTAACACCTGTTTTCCCTATTTCAACAGAAGAAACCTGCTCACTTTGATAATACTCGTAACCTCTCCGCCAGCTTCCCGGAGTTGAATTGTCTTTTAAATACTTGTAATTAAATTCACAAACAGTCATGTACTCTTTCGTAATATCTGCAAGAAAACATATAAATTAATATATATTTAGCAGTAACACCTTACTAATTAACTATAACCATAAATATTATACATAAAATTCAAAAATTGGCAAGAAGTTAAAAATAATAAAAATTTGTTGATTTAATACAATTTTTAGGGGATGTTTTGAATGTGATTATTTCCGATTGGTACTTCTTGTCAAAATAAGTGAAGTTACGAAATTCCATATATGGTTGCATACTTATCAATAATTAATTGTAGATCTGATTTACTAATCAGACAGTAACTTTTATTTAATATCGTATAAGGATGCAGAAACAATGAGATTCCAAACAGATTGAAAAACTACGCTAATGCTCGTTTTTCTAATCTTCCGGAATGACATGAGTCTATTATCTGTCTTTGTGAGAAGCGGTTGAAAACCCGACGAAGAAGTCTTATGGCATTAATTCTATTTTTAGGATACATGTCGCCCTGAATTTATTTCAGGGTCGCAAGGTCTTTATTTGATAGGCAAAGTATGCACAATCGATATTTTAAAATTAATTTATAGTTTTGCAACCATAGCGGAACGAACAATAAATGTTATGCAATACGACAGCAAGTGAGCATCTTCTTATTTGATATACCCTAAAAGGAGGACAAACAAGACAAAGTAGCAAAATATATGCTACAATGAATTAAAACTGTAAGGAGCAAACAATATGAGGAAATTGACCTATATAGGGCATAGTGCTTTTTGTATAGATAAGGACAGAGATACAATTCTAATTGACCCGTTTTTATCGGGAAATCCGAGTGCGAATTTTGATTATAAGAAAAAAAGAATATCTCATATATTTGTTACTCACGCCCATCTTGATCACCTCGGAGATGCAATTGCAATATCGAAACACACAGGTGCTCCTATAATTACTGTTTTTGAGCTTGCAAACTATTGTTTGGAAAAAGGAGCTAAGGCAATCGGCATAAATAATGGAGCATATCTAAAATTTAATTGGGGTACGGTTCGAGTTTTAAATGCCGTACATTCAAGTTCAAACCCTGATTTACCTTATGGCGGACTTGCAGTAAGTTACCTTTTTGATATTGACGGTACTCGCATATTCCATGCCGGAGATACCTCTTTAACTTCGGATTTTTCTTTAATAGGAGAATTGTATAATCCGTATTACGCACTTCTTCCTATCGGCGGAACATATACTATGGGAATTGAAGATGCTGCCGTAGCAGCAAAAATGCTTTATGCACCTGAAATTATTCCTATGCATTATAATACATTCCCTGCTATAAAAGCTGATGTTAATAAGTTTTCTGACTTATTGGAAACTCAAGGTCAAAAATGTGTACCATTGAAGGCAAATGAATATGTTGAGTTTTGATAAAAAAAAAGAAACAATTGCAATGGTAATTCCGACAGGAATAGGTGCTTGTATTGGAGGCTTCGCCGGAGATGCTTCATTAACGGCAAAAATGTTTGCTCGGGATTTTAACGTAATCTTAAATCCTAATGTAGTAAATGCCGCTTGTTTTACAGGTATTTCAAATAACATGCTTTATACAGAGGGTTCAACATTAACCGAGCTTTTTAAAGGCAACTTAGGTCTTATTCCATCCGAAAACAATAAAATCGGAATTATTTTTGACAAAGGCATTTCTCAAGGCATCTTAAATGTTCATATTAATACAATGAATGCCGTTAAAACTATTTATGGAGTCAATGTCATAGGATATGAAATCACCGATAAGCCGTGCGGAGTTGAATTTTTTAATACGCAAAGCGGTGTTTCATCAGGCAGTGTACTAAATCCTGAAACAATGGCAGAGGCAGGAAGAAAATTAATAGAGAAGGGTGCAAATGTTCTTGCAGTTGTCTGCAAATTTGATGAAGCACCTGATGATAATTATCAGGACGGAGAAGGTGTTGATATTGTAGGCGGAGTTGAAGCTATCATTTCACATTATCTGACAAGAACACTAAAGGTTCCTGTTGTTCACTCTCCTGCATTTGAAGATATTACAATAACGACGGATATTGTTGACCCGAGAGCTGCCGCAGAATATATTACTCCGACTTTTTTACCTTGTCTTTTGATTGCACTTAAAAATGCACCGTTATTTTCTTTTGAAAAAGTGGAACAGTATATTAGCAGGAAAAACATAAAAGCATTGATAATGCCATATAATGCACTCGGTTCTTCCATCGTCTTTAATGCAATAAAAAATAATATAAAAGTATATGCAATCAGAGAAAATAAATCTGTTTTAAACATAACTAAAGAAAATTTAAAATGTAACGATATAATAGAAGTATCAACTTATGAAGAATGCTACAAACTCTTAAAGGAAAATTTATATGAAAAAGTATAAAAAAGGTTTTACACTAAGTGAAGTTCTTATCTGTTTAACAATTGTAGGGGTTATTATGGCATTTTCTGTTCCTACATTAAAGG
>CAVEOW010000009.1:0-13537 GCA_963617295.1 bacterium
GTTGTATTCGGAAAGCAAAGCGGAAGCCATTATATGATTATTGTGGGAATGAAACAAGGTGCAACTCCTCCATATTCAGAAGGGGACTTCTTAATGATGGATTCATATAACGGTTCAATAAGTCAACTTGGGACAAAAAGAAATATTGGAAAATCTAACAGTCTTTTTGTATATCAGGAAGGATTTCGCTATACAAGTACAGACCAAAGAATAAGATATGAAGAACTTAGAGATGTATAAAATTATGTATTATTTATAAATGCATTTTTCTATAATTTTATTTAATATTTCCGTTTGGGTTTTTGTTCTCGTATCGATAATAAAATCCGAAACACTCTCATAAAGATTTTCTCTTTGTTTTAATAATGCTTCAATTTTTTTTTCTTGTTCACTCCCGTTTAATAAAGGTCTTGCATTACTTTTCTTTGCTCTTTCGCACAAAGTAGGTATATCCGTTTTCAAGTACACAACAAAAGCGTTTTCATTCAGTAATTGACGATTTTCTTCCTTTAAAATAATTCCGCCGCCTGTCGATACAACTTGATTTTCTTTTTCTAAAACAGTTTTTAACGCATTTATTTCAAGGGTTCTAAAATAATCTTCTCCGTTTTTAACAAAAATTTCAGATATTAAAATACCTTGTTCTTTTTCAATTACCTCATCAGTATCAACAAACGAATATCCCTGAAGTTGTGCTGCTAACAGTTTCCCGATTGTTGTTTTACCCGAAGCAGGCATGCCTACTAATACAATATTTTTCATTATCGTTGAGCAACCCTTGCCATATAGTTATTGTAATTTGTTTTCATTTCGTTCAAACTGTCATGCGAGAATTTTTCAAGCATTTCATCCGCTAAAACAATTGCGACCATACTCTCTGCTACAACGGCACATGCTGAAACCGCACAGGTATCAGAGCGTTCAAAATGAGCTTCAACATTTTCTTTTGTATCAATTTGAACGGAATTTAAAGGCTTTCTCATTGTCGGAATTGCTTTCATTGAAGCATTGACAATAATATCCTCTCCGTTAGAGATTCCACCCTCAATACCGCCTGCATTGTTAGTTTTTCTGATATATTTATTATTTTCCGAAAAGATTTCATCGTGGGTATTAAAGCCGCTTCTTTCGGCAACTTCTTTACCTAAACCGATTTCAACGGATTTAACAGCTTGAATACTCATTACGGCTTGAGCAATTAGTCCGTCAAGTTTTCTGTCCCAATGAACGTGGGAACCAAGCCCAATCGGAATATTTCTAAATCTGACTTCAAAGCTGCCGCCAAGAGTATCTCCTTCTTCTTTTGCTTTATCAATTAAATCTTTCATTTCTTGATAAATATTCTTATCCGCAACCCTAAGGTCGTTATATTCTAACTCGGAAAGAACTTCAAAAGGGTTAACCGCCAAATTTGATTTTACGCTTCCGATTTGTTTAACATAAGAAATTCCGTCCATATCAAACTCTTTAAGTATGCACTTAGCAATTGCTCCAACGGCAACTCTCATAGCAGTTTCTCTTGCACTTGAACGTTCAAGAATATTTCTGATATCTTCATGGTCATATTTTATTGCCCCTGCTAAATCGGCATGTCCGGGGCGTGCATTTTTTATTTTTACACTTTCTATAAGACTTAAATTTTCGTCAGTTTTTTTAACATCGCTGCTACTCATTGAAACAGTCCAATTTTCCCAATCTTTATTTGTTATTTCAAGGCAAATCGGGCTGCCTATAGATTTACCCAATCTGACACCGGATAGAATTTTTACCTTATCTGTTTCAATTGACATTCTGCCGCCACGACCATAACCTGCTTGTCTTCTTTTAAGTTCGTTATTTATAAAATCTTCATTAATTCTAATTCCGGCAGGAACCCCCTCAATTATTGCGTTTAAGCACTTTCCGTGAGATTCCCCTGATGTCAAAAATCTGAATATCATATTTATCCTTCTTATATCGTTCGAAAATATTATAACATAGGGATAAATGAGGTACAAAAGAGTTGTTTTTTAAAATCAAAAAATAAATAATTGCAAACAAAAACTTAAATTTTATTAATATTTTTTCATGCCTGTAACATACTTGCATGTACTATATAAATAGTAAATCGGGCTAAATCCACTGTTTAACCGCACATGAACCTGTCAAGTAAAAGTTATGTTATATTCTCAAAAATACCTATATTACTAATTGTAAAACTTAATTTAATCCCTATTTTTCGGGTTCAAAGTCAATTGTAAAAAATCATTAAAAAATATTACCTTGTAATCTAATCTTATGAGCTTTACTATATATACACTGAGAGAGAAAACAGCTTGCGGAGGGAGTGATGGCATAAAATTTCTCAATGGGAGAGAGGAACAAAAAAGGGGTTAACTTATTACTTTTTTTTATTTAAGAAGGTTTGATTATTAGAAAAAATATTGATTTTGTCGAGCGAGATTTAGGGATTAATTAAAAGTTCTGTTAAACAGAACTTTTATTTTTTTGTTATATTTTCGGGCTTTTTGAGGATTATTACAAATTGTATAAATAATTTTTCCTAACTTAAAATTAACATTCTTTATTTAATCTGAAAATAGAATATCAGTTTTGTATTGGAATAAATTAATGAATGAAAAAGATGAAAAAAAGATAAGCGATAAATATTTATATTTAATACTTATAGGAATATTTATTCTAACTTATATATTATTTTTAGGTTCTTGCCCTCTTTTAGATGTTGATGAAACAAGATATGTTGATATAGCAAAGAAAATGCTGCATACAAAAGACTATCTTACATTATACTTAAATGGAGAATACTTCTTTGAAAAACCTCCTTTATTCTTTTGGCTTGAAATATTATCTTTTAAATTGACGGGAGTAGTTAATGAATGGAGTGCAAGATTACCGATAGTACTGTTATCAATAATTCCTTCTGCATTTTTATTTATGCTCTCTAAAAAAGTAGAAAATATAAAATTCGGGTTTATTAATACACTTATTTTAATGACCTCTTTAGAATATATAATTTTAACTAAAATAGCCATTTTGGACAGCGTTTTAACAAGTACGGTTACAACTGCGGTTTTTTGTTACTTCTTTACATTCTTTGTAAAAGAAGAAAATAAAAAATACTTTTGGGCATTAGTTTACATATTTACAGGGTTAGCAGTTCTTGCAAAAGGTATCCCCGGGGTTGCTATTCCATGTGCCGTAATTTTTGTTGCTTCTATATATTTTAAAACGTATAAAGAAACCTTAAAGTCATTAATTTGGGGTATTCCGATATTTTTAGTTGTGGTTTTACCGTGGCATATCATAATGTTATTCAAGTATAAAGCTCTATTTTTCGATGAATACATAATAAAACACCATTTATTGAGATTTATAGGCAGCGACATAATAAACAGACGACAACCTTTTTACTTTTTCGTTTTAACTATATTATGGGGATTTTTCCCTTATATTTTCACTCTCTTGGGTGAAATCCCCAACTTATTTAAAAAGAAGAGTTTTTCAATAAGCACTAATTGCGATAAATTTATATTCTTAAATATTATTGCAGCAGTGATGACCCTTTTATTTTTCAGTTCCTCATCAACAAAATTGATAACTTACATATTACCTATTTATCCATATTTAGCCGTAATTGTAGGAAAATCTTTTTATGATTTTATTATTAATGACAGAAAATCAACCAAAATATCCTTAATCATACTAAACATTTTGTTAGTAGTCGGAGCAATCGGCGGTTTATTTTTAAACTATCTCTTGCCGAGTGATTACCTTATAAGCGTTCAATCACTTCAAAGATTTGGAATTGTTGCCGTAATTTTGTTTTCAACAATAAACATATATCTTCTTGTAAAAAACAAAAGATTTTTATGTTTCATCTCTTTAGCGATTTTTATGGCATTTTTATCATGCATAGGAGCCCCTATAATTTACAAATATGACTACTCTTTCGGGCAAGACGATTTGATAAAGTTTGCAAAATTCGCAAAAGAAAACAATTACACAATTTCAACACGATATACGGGAGCAAGATACAGCCTTTTATATTACTCCGATTCAGACAAAGTTTATTTTGATAACAAAAATGCTAAAACTGATTTGCTCATTGTAAAAAACTGCAAACTTAAAAAATTAAACATTACTCCTGATATAAAAGGAGTTAAATATTCAATGATTATGCAAAACAAAAATAACTAATTTTAGCAAAATTATAAATTACAAGTTTTAATATCGGTATGAAAATATCACCAATTATACCGATATTAAAAGCAAACAATACAAAGAAACTTTCGGTCAAAAGCAGTACCTCAATCAGTTATACAAATCAGGATTTAAAAGAAATTCCATTACAATCTTTTCAAATAGGATTTAGTGCAAAAGAGAAAATACATCCTGATTTTCAAAAAAGATTAACGTATCTGAAAGACACATTAGGGGTATCAGTTACTTATGCAGAAAAAATTGCAGCTTATGATGACGAAAGATACAAAAAAGCCCTTACACTTTTAGATACTGATATTGAAGAAGAGATTGTCGAGGAGGCAAGTAAATTAAACAATAATCACTTTAAAAGAGCATTATCATTATTAAAAATGAATGTAACAAACCAATCTTTGGTCGAGATAGCAGGTTTTGAGGAAGAAACATACAAAAAAGCTGTTAAATTCCTAAAAGAAGACTTTGCCCCCGATAGTGTAACCGATTTAGCTCATTATAGCGATGAACAGATTAACAGAGTATATGGATATATAAATAAAGGCTTGCCTCCTGAAGTTGCTGCTAAATTAGCCTCTGTTAACGAAAAAGATACCGATTTCGTTTTATGTTTATTGAATAATAATGTATCATTAGATACTGCAATGGAAATAGTAGAATATCCGGAAGAAAAACGAGAGAAAATAGTTCATAACATAGAGTCAGGAGTTGAAGAAGAGTCTGTCATAAGCATTTCTAATTTACAGGAGAAAGCGGAGGAAAGAGTAAAAGAACTGCAAGCAATGAATATCGGAGATGATATTGTTGCAGATTGTGCAGAGCTAAATGATGATGATTACAAGTATATTTTAGATTCAATGAGGGCAGGAACATACCCTGAACACGCATACGATGTAATGGTTATGACACGGGGAAATAAAATAAATCCGATATATGAAAGATGCATAGAGAAAGGCTACGGAGTAAATGCTGCTTATACCATATCAACTCTCCAAGAGGGAGAAAGAGATGTTTTAGAGAAAATGACAGTAAAATTTCCTCAACTTGAAGATTATTTCAAAAATAATTTTGATGTCGATATGGCTATTTTACAAAATACACAGGAAGATAAAGCTCATCTTCTTCTTACAAAACAATATGTAGTTCCGGGTTCCGCAAAAGTTGCATTAACGGTAATATTTGATTCAAACGGAAATGAAACTAAAAGCAGGGTTGAAGAATACTCTAATTTTGCAACCACGGGAACCGTAAAAGGAAGCGGAAACGTTGTTCAATCAGCGTACCAAAAAGGTGGGGATATAAAGAGAATGCTCCATTATGTTTCCGATGAAGAAACAGGAAATTTAAAAGGAGTGTACTTTTCAAAAACAACAGATGATTTAAAAGGTTGTTTTGAAACTACATATTACGATATAAATGATTTTAAAACAGATTCAACGTCTTTATTGGGGGAAGTTAATGTTGATGTAACGGATTGCGTAAAGTCAAGCGGAACTCCTCTTTCTAAAGTTACAAAAAATTCAGACGGAAGCATTTCTTTTAATGAAACCTTTACTTGGAACGGATTTGGAACAGAGCGTGAATATTCGGAGAAAAAAGATGAAACAGGTAATTTTATCTATAGAACATACTCTTATAATATTTACGATAAAGACGGAAATGCAATTTCGGAAATTGAACGGTCTTGGATGAAAAATGAGGACGGAACAGTTACAAATATTATTAACGGAAACGAATATAATTTAAAATTTGATGATAAAAATAAAATTATTTATATAAAATCAAACGGGAAAGTAAAATCAATTAAGTTTGACAAGAAACTTGCAAAATGTTCAAAAGAAAATCTTTGGGCAATTATAAAAAAATTGGATATTGATACTTTACTTACAATATACAATGATGTAAGGAAATGGTACCATTGTCAAAGCACAAATGACTACGCTGACGGTTACTCAAAAACACTCGCTACAGGGGAAAGTATTCCTATAATAACCCACGAAACAGGGCATTTAAAATCTTATGAAAAAAATAATGCCTTGTTAGAGGATAAGAAAATAAAAGAAGTATATAATAAGGAAATGGAAAGTTTTCAAAAGAATTTTTCATACAATGAGCAAGAATTTATTGAATATTTTTCACCTCGTGCAGACTTATGCGAAAGTGACGGGTTAAGTGAATTTATAGCCGAAACAAACATGATTGCAACTACATACGGAGCAGGCGAAACTTCCTTAAACACAAGAAATCAAATTTTAGTAAGATTTTTCTCCGAAACAATTGCAACTATAGCAAAAAAATTGGAAAAAACTTCTAAAAAGAATTTAATCTGTAAAGAATAACATTTTTAATTTATAATAAGTTCATTATGAAAAAATTTATCATTAAAACTTTAGGTTGCAAAACAAATCAAGTTGAATCAGCTCAAATAGCTGAAAATTTGTGCAACTTTGGATACATTGAAACAAATGATATAAAAGAAGCGGATTTTTATATAATAAATTCCTGCTCCGTTACACATATTGCAGATACAAAAAATATGTTCTACATAAGACGAGCGAAAAGAGAAAATCCAAACATAAAGGTTGTTTTAACAGGGTGTATGGCTCAACTCGGACAAAAAAGTTTTATCGGAAATGAATACATAGATATAGTTGTCGGAAATTATGAAAAAAATGATATTGCAAAGATTATAAGCTCCGACGAAAAATATATGGTTTCGGATATATTCTCTCATGACGAGTTTCGATATGAAAAATTAAATAAAACACAAAGAACAAGAGCTTCCGTAAAAATTCAAGACGGATGTAACAACAGGTGCAGCTACTGTACAATTCCGTTTGCAAGAGGTAAAAACCGTTCAAACAAAATTGAAAATGCAGTTGAACAAATAAACCTTTTTGCCTCGGAAAATTACTTTGAAACTGTTCTTACGGGAATTCATATCGGTCAATGGGGAGAAGATTTGACTCCTAAAATGACACTTCAAAATTTGTTGGAGGAAATTGAAAAAACCGACATAAAAAGATATCGTTTAGGATCTTTAAACCCGTTAGAACTAAACAGAGAATTTATAGACTTTCTTTCAAATTCAAAAAAGTTTTGTCCGCATTTTCACCTTTCATTGCAATCGGTTTGCGATAAAACTTTGAAAAATATGAACAGAAGATACTCTAAAGAACAAATAAAAGACCTTGTTGACTATATAAATGAAAAATTCACAAATGCTTTCATTGGCTGCGATATGATAGTTGGTTTCCCCGATGAAACAGAAGCTGATTTTGAAGAAACGAGGGAAAACCTTGAAAATTTAGGTTTGAGCAGAATTCATGTATTCCCTTATTCAAGAAGAAAAGGAACAATAGCGGATAAACTGCCTAATCAAGTTGCCGATAACGAAAAGAAAAAAAGAGTCGGCTTAATACAAAAAATTTCCGATAAAAAACTCCACGACTTCTTTAATAAAAATCTTAATACAGAAAATGAAGTTATTATTGAAAAAAACAGAGATAAGAAATCGGGACTTCTCAAGGGTGTAACTAAAAATTATATTAACGTTCTAATCGATGACAAAGATGAATATAAAGACACTTTGCAAAAAATAAAATTAGTTGATTTTTCGGCATATCCGGAAAAATTAATTGCAGAAATTATAAAGTAAACTTTTAATAAAAAAAGTAACAATAAGAACATATTTTATACTTAAGTAAATTTAATGTGATACGATAAAGTTATTCGAGGTCGAGAAAAGGGATTTTTAATGCATTTTGTACCGTTACATGTACACACGGAATATAGTTTGTTGGATGGAGCAATAAGAGTCAGAGACTTGGTTGATTTTGCCAAAAACAATGACATGCCCGCAGTTGCAATTACCGACCACGGTGTTATGTATTCTGCAATAGAATTTTATGAATATGCCGAAAAAGTAGGCGTAAAGCCTTTAGTCGGCTGCGAATTTTATATGCATAACGGAGATATCCACGAGAAGAACAAAGAAAACAACCCTTGTTACCACTTAATTTTAATTGCAAAAAACGAAAAAGGATATTTTAACTTAATAAAATTAGTATCAACAGCTTGGTGTGAGGGTATGTATTATCACCCCCGTATTAATATGGAACTGCTGGAAAAACATCACGAAGGATTGATATGCTGCTCTGCTTGTTTAGGCGGAGAGTTGCTGCAAGTTTTAATGAAAGACGGCAGAGAAAAAGCAATTGAAGTAGCAAAAAAACATAAAGAACTTTTTGGTGATGATTATTATATTGAGTTACAAGACCACGGATTATCCGAACAAAAAAGAACAAACCCTGAATTAATCAGTATTGCAAAAGAATTAGGTATAAAAATGGTCATTACGAATGACTCACATTACCTAAAAAAAGAAGATGCAGATATGCACGATACTCTTTTATGTTTGCAAACGGGTAAAAATAAAGATGATGAAAAAAGATTCAGATTTGAAACAACAGAATTCTATGTAAAAACACAAGATGAAATGAGAGATGCTTTCCGTTGGATGGACGCAGATATGTTTGAAGAATGTGTTAAAAATACGGAAGAAATTGCAAATAAATGTGATTTACATATTAAATTGCACGATAAATCTCTTTTCCCCGAGTATAAAGTTCCTGACGGATACACTCAAGACTCTTACTTATCTTATTTGGTAATGGAAGGGTTAAAAAAAAGGTACGGAGAAAATATTTCCGAGGACTTAAAGAAAAGAGCTTTATATGAGCTTAGTGTTATTGAAAAAATGGGCTTTCCGGGGTATTTCTTAATAACTTGGGACTTTATCCATTTTGCAAAAACACATGATGTTCCCGTCGGACAGGGAAGAGGTTCCGCCGCTGGTTCTTTAGTTGCCTATGCTCTTGAAATTACGGATATTGACCCGATTTATCACAAACTGTTGTTTGAAAGATTTTTAAACCCTGAACGTTTCACAATGCCTGATATTGATATAGACTTTTGTATCGAAAAAAGAGGACAGGTAATTGATTACGTTCAGCAAAAATACGGCAAAGACAAAGTTTGTCAGATTATTACATTTAGTACTTATGCTCCAAAAGCAGCATTCAAGGGTGTTGGTAGAGTATTACAAGTTCCGTTTACAGAAAGTAACAGACTCTGCGGGCTTATTGAACCTGCTTTAGAAATAGCAAAAACAACAAACCCAAAAGCTGAATGGTTAAAAGACGCAATTTTGGCAGAGGGTTCGGAATTAAAAACTTTATACGATGAAGATTATCAAATCTTTTCGCCTGACACTCAAAAGAACGTAAGTTTTAAACGCTGGGTAGATATGGCTATCGCTATTGAGGGATTAAAATGCGGTACGGGTACACACGCAGCCGGAGTTATCATCTGTAACGTGCCACTTGATACAGTACTGCCTATTCAGCCCTCAAAAGACGGGATTATACAAACAGGTTATCCTAAACATGAAGCAACCGAAGTCTTAGACTTATTAAAAATGGACTTTCTGGGACTTCGAAACCTGACAATGATTACCAAAACCGTTAAGTTGATTGAACAAGGGCGTGGTATAAAAGTTGACATTAACAATATCCCGCTTGATGATAAACCTACTTACGAAATGCTGACAAAAGGTGATACGGTAGGGGTATTCCAGTTAGAATCAGAGGGGATGAAAAATCTTGTTCGAAGACTAAAACCTGACGTTTTTGACGATTTGGGTGCTCTTGTTGCTCTTTTCCGTCCGGGACCGCTCGGTTCAGGCATGGTTGATGATTTCGTAGCAAGAAAGCACGGCGAGCAAGAAATTACATACGCTCATCCGTTACTTGAACCCGTATTAAAAGATACATACGGAACAATTGTTTACCAAGAGCAAATCATGAAAGTATTCCAAGTCCTTGCGGATTACTCATTGGGTCAAGCTGACCAGGTCAGAAGAATGATGGGTAAAAAAGACTTGAAAGCTATGGAAGAGCAGAAAGACAAGTTCATTGAAGCATCTGCAAAACACGATATGAAAAAAGAAGATGCAATTAACCTGTTTAACCAAATTCTTGCATTCGCTTCATACTGTTTCAACCAGTCGCACTCTGCAGCTTATGCTTTTGTAGCTTATCAAACCGCATATTTAAAACGCCATTATCCCGTAGAGTATCTTTCTTGCTTGCTATCAAGCGTATCTGACAACAAAGAGCAGACCCAAAAATACTTGGTAGAAGCACAAAAAACAGGAATAAAAGTTCTTCCGCCTGATATAAATAAATCTGATTCCAAATTTACTCCTGACGGAGATAACATCAGATTTGGGTTGGGTTCTATTAAAGGGATTGGAGATGCAGTTCTTAAATTTATAGAAGAAGAAAGAGCTAAAAACGGCGAATTCAAATCGATTGCAGATTTTACTACGAGAATTAATCCCAGAATAGTAAACAGAAAAGCAATGGAAAACTTATCAAGAGCAGGTGCTTTTGATTGTTTAGAACCTTGCAGAAAAAAAATATATGACAACATAGATAACATTCTAAATTCTGCACAAAAAGAAGCAGCGGCAAGAGAACTTGGGCAAGTAAGTTTATTTGCTGCACTTGGAGGAACTCAAAGCGGAAACAGCTATCAAATGCAAGCATTTGAATTATATGGCACAAATGAAGAGTTCTCGGATAAAGAAATTCAGGAATTTGAAAAGGATTTATTAGGATTTTATGTAACAAGCCATCCTCTTGAATCAATTAGGGATAAACTGCCCTTTTTAACTACTCATAATATTATTGATATGGAGAATTTAGCAGACGGCTCAAATATAACAATTTGCGGCTTAATAAGCTCTGTCAGACAAATTCCGACAAAGAAAGACCCTACAAAATTTCTAAAGGCAGGCGTAATTGAAGATTTAACAGGGGAAATTGAATTTGTTGCATTCCATAAGACACTTCAAAGTTACAACTCTTTAATTGAGCTTGAGAAAAAAGTAATAATGTCGGGCAAACTGCAAAAAAGAGAGGAAAATCGACCTCAAATAATAGTTGAAAGCATAAAACCCGTTGAGAACAGCAATATAGTAACCATTGCAATAAACAAAAACATGAATTTTGAACGTTTAATTGCATTAAAAGACTTGCTTTCAAACTTCAAAGGCGATGATCCGATTGTTATAAAAGCAGACAATGACGGAGAAGAGAAAAGAGTACTGGTTTCTTCTAATTTCTGGACAAACGCATCTAATGAGCTGACCCAAACTCTGGAAAAAAACTTTGCAAACTCAATAAGCGTTTCAATCAGTTCGCTTGAATAGAGATATTATATATGATACGGGTAATCAGCTTTAAACTCCCGGTCATCAAGGAATAATAAAGAAGATCAATAAATAGAGTCAGATTTACAATTCCCGAGAACCGTTCTTCTCGTTAAATGTCCTTTTAGCTTGTATGGTGTAAACTTTTTACTTTCGTATATGTTACCATACGACTCAAGGCAATATAAAAATCTAAATTGGTCACGGTCATCCACATTTGGTTTCTTATCTCCGTTAACATCAAAAATAAAATCAATACAACCACCCTTAAAAATATAGAAATAAGAACCGTCATTCAAATATATGTATAAATAACGGTCTTTTGTTTCGTATTTATGATAAACCAAATAAGGCAAAAGATAATTATTTGCAAAACTTGTAACTGTTTCAGGAGTTGTATCGCCCGCTTCACTTGTTACTTCTGCCCAATATTCCCAATTGTTGCCGTCTGCATTTGCTTTTAAAATAACCTGATTAATAGTTGAATAAAATTTTAATAACCTGTCGGTAGCTTCTTGCCTTTTGTGATTTTGAATTAATGTTGCAGCAATCACAGTTCCAAGTCTAATTCAAAGTTCTCAAAACAAAGAATTGCATTCAAAATATAAGAAAAATCTTTCTGTTATAGAAAATGCACTTAACCTTGCTCAGGTTGAAGAGGGTATAATCGGAGATAATACAGTAGTTTTTACCCCGTCAAGTGACAATAACAGACATTATGAAAGTGCAGAACGGTTTTCAAAATATCTCAACATATTAAAAATTTGCAAAAACAAATCTCAATCAGGGTGTTCGGATATATATTATCCCGTTAAGTATTCAAACGAGTTTGCCGGAGGAATTTGGGAATATAACTCTGCTAAAATAGCATTAGCAGACGGTTCAATATATTCAATAGCTCAATACCCAAATTGCGAAGAAGATGTTCCTGGTTGAAAAAGAGATAGTAGCGGTAATTGCATGAAAGATGAAAACGGTAACGACATTATGTCTATGTGGCATAGACAGACCTGTGCTCTTGTTTATGTTGATGTTAACGGTGTTCAAGATCCAAATAAATTTGGGAAAGATAATTTTTTACTTCATATTGAAAAGAATAAAGTTACTGTTGAATTTGCTCCCGAAAGAGGTGGAAAAACTGCCTTTAATATAATTATGAATAAGATTTAAAAGTTTAATAACATAAAAAAAGAGAGAACATTAAGTTCTCTCTTTTCCGTTTTTACAAACTTATTTTTGGATATCTTTAACGCTTAAAGCGATTCTGTGTTCTTGCGGAGTGAATTTCTTAATAAGAACTTCTACTTCATCACCTACGTTGTAAACGTTGAATGGGTTAACGTTAGAACCTTCCATTTCTGCAGAAGGTAATAATGCTTCAACTCCAGGGTAAATGTTGATGAAAGCACCGAAAGAAGTAACTTTATTAACAGTACCTTTTATAACTTGACCTTCTTGGAATTCGTTTTCAATTGATTCCCAAGGGTTTTCGCCCATTCTCTTTAAGCTTAAGCTGATTCTTTTCATATCTGTATCTATTTTTAAGATTTTAACTTCAAGTTCTTGACCTAAAGAAATAACATCTGACGGATGTTTAATTCTTTGCCAAGAAATTTCGCTGATTGGTAATAAACCGTCAACGCCGTTAATGTCGATAAATCCGCCGAAGTCAGCAATTCTTACAACTTTACCTTTAACAACTGAACCAACTTCTAAGTTAGCGATGATTTCATCAACAACTTGTTCTCTTTGTTCAGCAACAGCTTGTCTTTGAGATAAGATTAATTTTGATCTTTTTGCGTCTGCTTCTAAAACTTTAACTTCGATATCTTGACCGATTAAGTTGTCAAACGGAGCACCTGTTCTTAATTGGCTTGCAGGAACAAATCCTCTTAAATCAGAAACTTCAACGATTACGCCGCCTCTAACAATTGAAACAACTTTTGCAGTAATAGTTTCATTGTTGTATTTTGCGTTTTGAAGTTCTTGCCATGCTTTTGCACAAGATAATTTTTTCAATGATAAAATAACTCTATCGTTATCATC
>CAVEOW010000010.1:0-6938 GCA_963617295.1 bacterium
ACCTTGCAAGATTTACAACCGCAAAAAGAATATCTCCGAGTTCATCTTCTTTTTCTTCTTGAGTTTTAGCTTCTTCAAATTCTTTTATTTCACATTGAACGCACTTATATAAGTCTTGCTCGTTTGCCCATTCAAATCCTACTTTTACGGCTTTTTTGCTCATTTTTTGAGCACTCATTAATGCCGATTGAGATTTTGAAATTCCGTCCATTACGGATTTTCTGTGCGGTTTTTCTTCTTTCTTTAACTTTTCCCAATTATCTAAAATGTCTTGTGTTGAAGAAACTTTAGTATCCCCAAAAACATGGGGATGTCGGTGGATAAGTTTATCCGAAAGAGTCTTAGCTACATCTTCTATACTGAAAGCGTTTTCTTCTTTTGCAATTTGGGAGTGCAAAACTACCTGCAAAAGAACATCTCCAAGTTCCTCTTCTAAATGTTTCATGTCGTTGTCATTAATTGCGTCAACAGCCTCATAGGCTTCTTCCAGCATATTCCGCTTTAAGGTGTCGTGTGTTTGTTCTCTATCCCACTTACAACCGGTTTCGCTTCTTAAAACAGAAACAATTTCAATTAATTTTTCTAAATTCGGATAATTCATTATCTCACCATTTGGTCAACTGTCATAATTAAAATGCCCTGACCACCTAATTTTTTAAGTCTGTCTATACTGTCAAAAACCTTATCCGCATCAACGACAACGTGCATAACAACGTGTTTGTCATCTCCTGCCAGTGTCATAACAGTTGGAGAAGACAACCCCGGAAGAAAAGAACGTATTTCATCCAGTGAACTTTTAGGAACATGTGCCATTAAATATTTTTTCTCTCTGGCGTCGATTACTGATTTTAAGGCTCTTAATACAACTTGGGTTCTTTCCTTTTTCTCTTCATTTAAGAACTTATTAGCAATAATTATTGCACTTGATTTTAAAATTTTATCTATGATTCTTAATTTATTTGATTTTAAAGTTGAGCCTGACGAAGTAATATCTACTACAACATCAGATAAACCTAATCTTGGAGTTATTTCGGTAGCACCTGATACTTCAATAATTTTTGGTGTTTTACCGAGTTTTTCAAAATACTCACGTGCAATATTCGGGAATGAAGTTGCAATCTTTAAATTTTGAGGTAAATCTTCTGATTTTTGATATGTATCTTCATCCTTAACGGCAACAACCATTTCGCAATAACCAAAATCTAAATCCATTATTTTATCAACATTTGATTTTAGTTCAGTTAAAATATCAAAGCCCGTAAATCCGATATCTGCAATTCCGTTTTCAACAAACATCGGTATATCTTGAGTTCTTACAAAGATAATAGAGTATCTGCCATCTTTTGTAGTTACTTGCAAAGTTCTTTCGTCTTTTGACGGAAAAACCATTCCTGCACAGTTTAACAAATCATAAATTTTTTCCGACAATCTTCCTTTATTCGGAATAGCAATTTTTAATATTTCCATTTTAAATTCCTTTTTTTATCTTAATTATCATCTTCATTTTTTATTGTGATAACTACATCACTTGAGTTGCAATATGTTCTTACGGGTTGATGGGTAAACCCGTGATGTGATATAGAAGGAACTTTGTCTTTTAAATCGTTTATCAAACTCTTTGAAACAGCCGTGTTATAGCCGATTATTTCGGACTTTTCAACATTTTTTTGTCTGCTTGTACAATTAACTCTGTAACCTGCTTCTTTCAATTGTTCTTTTACTTCCATTGCTGCGATTTCGTCAGTTTTAGGGAATACCAAGCCTACTGAAATATCTTCCGCATCAAGAGTTGATTTTTGTCTGTAGATTAAACGGTTAATAACGCTTTGAGTGCCATCCGGATCCAATATCCAATAACTAATCATTCCTTTACGGTTTGGAGTACCGGGTAACATAACAAACTCAACCTTGTTCATATCAATATCTCTTGCAATTGCCGCATATTGTGACATTTGATATAAATTTAAGTCTGTTCTTGTATATAAGTTAGCTATTTTTAATGCTTCCGGTATTTTCTTTATCGCATCAGGTGATTTTATTCTTTCAGCCAAAGCTTTAATAAACTTTTGTTGACGGTTAACTCTTCCGATGTCGCCAAGATAATCTTTTCTAAAACGAACATACCCTTCTGCTTGTTCACCGTTTAAAATGTGTTCACCTTTTTTCAAGTCAATATGAAGTTTACCTGAGTAATCGTGATATCTTAAATCTTGATCTACATATATAGGAACTCCGCCGAGTGCGTCAATAATCTTTCTTACGCCTTCTGCATTTATAATTACGTAATTGTGAATACGTACACCAAATGTTTCTTCAATTGTCTTTTTTGTTAACTCAATACCGCCAAGAGCATAAGCTGCATTGATTTTTTGAATACCGTGTTCCTCTGCCAAATATACTTTGCTATCTCTCGGGATAGATACTGCATTAACACTTTTATTTTTTAAATCTATACTCAAAATAATCATAGTATCCGAACGAACTCCCGTAAACGGAAGTGTATCGGAACCGTTTGAATCAACACCTAAAAGTAAAATATTTTGATATCTGCTGAGCATTTTAAAATTAAACTTTGCAGGAGTTAAATCAGGCTTTGAGCTTGCTTTTACACCTGCGATGTTTTTATCTGTCATACTTTCCAAAACACTTGCAATCATTGAATAATTATTGACAACAAATACTACTGCGGATATTAAAACACCAAAAACCAACAGAGAAAATATTAAACGCAAAATTGCCAGCTTACGTTTTTCCTGTTTTTCACTGTTTTCCTGATACTTTAAAAACACACTATATTGTTCATCTTTATCTTTTAATTCTGACATAATGTAAATCCTGTTAACTTAACTACATTTTACTTCAAAAAATTTAAAATGAATACACCGCTCACTTTTTATTATTGAATATATTGCTTATTTATGATTTCATAATATGTGGAAAACGTACAGAGATTAGGTTTGATATGGAAAAGAGTACAATTGTAGAAAATGCCGAAAAAAAGGTAAAAAAATATTTTGAATTCGTTGATGAAGTAAAAGAATATAATCAGGAAAAAGTATTAAAAGCGTTTTATAATCATAAAATCGGGCTTGAACATTTTGCAAGCGTATCCGGTTACGGACACGATGATATGGGAAGAGAAGCCCTAGATAAAGTATTTGCTGATGTCTTTAGAGCTGAAAAAGCTATTGTAAGAAATCATTTTGTATCAGGTACACACACATTAGCTTGTTGTTTGTTCGGAAATTTAAGATACGGAGAAAAACTTGTATCAGTTGCAGGGGCTCCTTATGACACAATGGAAGAAGTAATCGGCAAAAGAGGCGATAAAAGAGCTTCTTTAATCGGACACGGTATCAGCTATGATGAAGTTCCTCTTTTAAATGATGAAGATGTTGACTTTGACGGAATAAGAAATAAAATTGATAAAACCGTAAATATGGTTTTAATACAACGCTCAAGAGGTTATTCTTTAAGAAAATCGTTAAATATTGATACTATCAAAAAAATTATTGAAATTGTAAAAGAAAAAAATCCGAAATGTATTTGTTTTGTGGACAATTGTTACGGTGAATTTGTTGAAAAACTTGAACCGTTGGAAGCAGGTGCAGATTTAATTGCAGGCTCTTTAATTAAAAACCCAGGCGGTGGTATTGTTGAAGCAGGCGGATATGTTGCAGGTAAAGCCGAATATGTTGACCAAGCAGCGTACAGATTAACTGCCCCGGGAATCGGAGCAGAAGGCGGAGCTATGTTAAACCAATTGAGATTAATATTTCAGGGTTTATTTATGGCACCGTCTATTGTATCGGAAGCCATAAAAGGTTCAATTCTTGCTTCTCAGGTTTTTGAAGATATCGGTTTTATTTCAACACCAAAACCTGACGAAATAAGAACAGATTTAATTCAAACAATTAAATTCGGAGAAGAAAAGCCGTTATTGGAGTTTTGTAAAACATTACAAATGTATTCACCTATTGAATCTTATTTGACTCCTGTTCCTGATGAAGTTCCGGGATACGATTGCAAATTGATTATGGCAGGCGGTTCATTTATTGAAGGTTCAACAATTGAACTCTCCGCAGACGGTCCTGTTCGTCCTCCTTATGCAGCTTATATGCAAGGCGGATTAAACTATGCTCATGTAAAAATAGCTTTAAAAGGAATTGTTGAAAGATTAGTTAAATAATCAGGTAAAATAATCGGTAAATGTAATCTGTTTTTTTATTGGCTCGAACTCTTGCCTACTTTTGCATAAGGTGTTACCATAAAAGGGTTATTTGCATTTGGAAAGATTAATTAAAAATGGATAAATATAAACCTAAAGAAGCCAAGGACAGAATTATTCTGGCTCTTGACGTTGACAATATTGATGACGCAATTAAGTATGTTGATTTATTAAAAGATTATGTGGGATTTTTTAAAGTCGGGTTGCCTTTTTTAACTTCTTGCGGAATAGATTCAATTAATACTATAAAAGAACATGGCGGCAGGGTATATTTTGACGGAAAGTTTCATGATATTCCGAATGCAGTTGCACAAGCAAGTGTTAATATATTAAAAAAAGGTATTGATTTCTTTAATATAAGTGCAGCAGGCGGTACAAAAATGATGACAAAAACGCTTGAAGAGTGTAATAACTATGCAAAAAAAGCTGATATTGAACCGCCGTTAGTTCTTGCTGTTACTTTGTTATCCAGCTTTGGACAAAGAACATTAACAAATGAGTTATGTGTAAACGCAAATATTTCCGCTTATGTTTTAAAATTAGCTAAGTTAGCTAAAAATGCGGGAGTTGCAGGTGTTGTTGCACCTGATACGGATGCGGCAGGAATAAAGAAAGAGCTTGGAAACGACTTTTTGGTTGTTTGTCCTGCTATTCGTCCTACATGGGCAATCGTAAACGATCAAATAAGAATAGTTACCCCGACTGATGCAATAAAAGCGGGGGCAGATTATATGATTATAGGTCGTCCGATAACACAAGCTAATGACCCTGTTGAAGCTGCAAAATTAATTATTACGGAAATTGAAGAGGCACTTAAAGAAATTGAGGTTCAGTAATGAATATAGGAATCCCGAAAGAAACTAAGTTAAAAGAATTTAGAGTTTCTGTTACTCCTTATGGTGTTAGAGCTTTAGCTAAAGAACATAAAGTTTTTGTTGAAAAATCATGTGGCGAAACTGTCGGATTTTTTGATGAGGATTATATTCAAGCAGGTGGCGTGGTTTGTGAATCGGCAGAAGAGGTTTATGAAAAATCGGATATGATAGTGAAAGTTAATGCACCATTATCATCTGAGTATCATTTACTAAAGAAAAATCAAATTTTATTTGCGTCTTTAAATTTGGCTGATAATAAAGAACTTACAACAGAACTTTTGAATAAGAAAATTACAAGTATTTCTTATGAAAATATACAAAAAGAAGACGGAACTTTTCCGTTAATGCTTCCTATGAGTGAAATTGCAGGTAAAATGTCTGTTCAATTGGCAACTGATTTACTTCAAACAAATAATAGCGGAGCAGGTGTATTATTAGGCGGAGTAACAGGGGTTCCGTCAGGTACCGTTTTGATTATCGGAGCAGGTACTGTAGGCTTTAATGCTGCAAGAGCTGCTTTTGGACTTGGTGCAGATGTATATATTACTGATATTAATATTGATAAGTTAAGAAAAATAGAAAATACAGTCGGTTTAAATGTTAAAACATTTCTTCTTAATGAACCGATGATTGAAGGTATTATCAAACGTGCAGATGCGGTTATTTGTGCAATTCATCTTCAAGATAAAAAATTGCCGGTTATAATTACCGAACAAATGGTAAAATCGATGAAAAAAGGTTCTGTTATTATTGATACAACCATGGATAAAGGCGGAGTTGTAGAAACAATGGACAGAATTACTACTATTGATACTCCATATTTTGAAAAATACGGTATTATTCATTCTGCGGTTGATAATATTCCTAATTTTGTTTCAAGAACTTCAACAATTGCAGTAACAAATGCTTTGATGAAATACCTTTTAAAAACGGCGGAAATAGGAGTTATTAACGCAATAAAAGAAGATAAAGAACTTGCAAAAGGAGTTGTAACCTTTAACGGTGCAATTACAAATCCTGATGTTGCGGAAACTTTAAATAAAGAATACACGGAACTTTCCGGCTTTATCGGTTTTTAAAGATTTATTTTATGTCAACAATTGCATCGCAGCAAGTTTGGCAAGCGGTAAATACTTTGGAATGATATAAATTCTTCCTGAAACACTTAAATTTAGGTGTATTTATTGCATCTTTGAGTTTCATTTCCTTTAAATCAGCAACTTTATATGATAAACAAGGATATATAAGCCCCTCAGGAGTAATATAAATGCTTGTCATCGGAATTTGGCAGGGTTTATATAATTCTTTTACATCTTTATTACCTGAGTTAAAGAATTTTTCTATTTTGTCAATATCTCCGGTCGGGTTAAATCTGGGGGCATATCTTAATTCGGTTTTAGTTGTTTTACTTATACTTTCAAGCTCTTTATAGATTTCTTTAAAATGTTCCATGTCAAAATAAAGCTCAATCGGATAAGTATCCTTATAGAATTCTTCAGAAAATTCTTCCCATAATTTTGAGTTTTGTCTGTGATTTTGTTTCCTTAAAAATGTTAAAGAGAAAAATTGTGCATTTAATCTGATAGCTTCTTTATATAGTTTGGGTAAGTCGTCAAGGTTTGTTTCCAAAACACACGTTTTTATATCTAACATTGGCATATTCTTGTTTCTTCGTTTGGAGTTAAATGTTTCCAAGTTGTTAATTACTTTATCCCATAAACCGTTGAAATTTCTGTTTATATCGTGATTTTTACCATAGCCGTCAAGAGAAACCGATAGAAGAAATAAATGTTTTTTAACAAATAATTCTGCAATATCTTCTTTGAGTGCTAACC